>JAQNCM010000164.1 GCA_029237615.1 Mucilaginibacter sp. | reverse complement strand
CAACAGTCTCCTGAACGTCAACTTTCTCAATACCTGTCTTGGATGAGATTTCAGTTATAATTTCTGCCTTAGTCATGTCTGATTTTCTTTTATTTTTTATATAAATACTTAACTGTTTTGGGGTTGCAAAAGTATCTCTTTATTACTAAAGATTGAAATAATTAGTATAATTTTTTTATTACACTCGTTAAAATGAATTTACCACGACGATTCGGTAGAAAAACAGCGCCGTTTCATTGCTATTTTTGTACCGGATGGATTTTAATAATGAACTGATACACTGGTATCAAAACAACAAACGCGAACTACCCTGGCGCAATACAAGCGATGCTTATGTAATATGGCTGTCGGAAATTATTTTACAGCAAACACGGGTTGAACAGGGTCTTCCCTATTTTTATCGCTTTTTGGAAAAATACCCTACCGTTAGCCATTTTGCAGCGGCCGATGAGGATGAAATATTAAAACTATGGCAGGGACTTGGCTATTATTCGCGGGGCCGCAATATGCTCAAAACAGCCCTTACGGTTCAAACTCATTACAACGGCATATTTCCGCGGCAATATGATCAGCTAATAAAGCTAAAGGGGATTGGTGAATATACCGCTGCTGCCATTGCATCCTTTTCGGCAAACGAAACCAGGGCCGTAGTTGACGGAAATGTTTACCGGGTACTTGCACGGTATTTTGGAATTGAAGAGCCTATAAACAGCAACCAAGGAAAAAAAACATTTCAACTTACTGCGAACAATTTGCTTAATAAGAAAATTTCCGGACTGCATAACCAGGCTATGATGGAGTTAGGCGCTATGGTTTGCAAGCCCCAAAATCCGGCATGTGGTATTTGCCCGGTAAGGGAAGGCTGCTATGCTTTTTTACATAACGCTGTAAGAAGCTTGCCGGTTAAATTAAACAAGGTTAAAATACGCGAACGCTATTTTAATTATTTTTTGGTTACCGATGGAGACGAAGTGCTTATTAACAGGAGAGACGAAAAAGATATTTGGGCAAATATGTATGATCTGCCCTTAATTGAAACACAGGCATTGCTGTCTCCGGATGAATTATTATTACTGCCGCAGGTAAAAGAGTTTTTTGGTGACGATATAAAGATTCAAGAAATATCACAGGTTAAAAAACATATTTTAACACATCAGCGGTTATTTGTGCGATTAATAAAATTGAAAAGCAAACCGGTTAAATTAAAGGATAGCTGGTATTATACAACTATTGGGAATATGAAAAAACTGGCAGTCCCGCGTATCATTTTTATATTTTTAAAAAATATTTTTAATTTGTAATATATTTTTTGTTGCTTTACAATATGTCTGGTGTTAATATGGTTTTTTTAGTGGGCCACTTGGGTAAGGATCCTGAACCCCGTATTTTAGAAGGTGGCGTGTCCGTAGTTAGTTTTCCGCTTGCAACTTCCGAAACATTTAATAAAGATGGCCTCAAGGTTGAACAAACTGAGTGGCATAATATTGTGATGTGGAGAGGACTTGCAGACGTTGCAGCGAAATTTCTGCAAAAAGGCAAGCTGGTTTATATTGAAGGGAGATTACGTACCCGTTCTTTCGAAGATAAAGAGGGGATAAAAAAATATACCACCGAGGTTGTTGCTGAAAATTTCACACTGCTCGGCCGTAAAACGGATTTTGAAAGCGATGGTGTGCATAGCCGGCAAACCTCGAAAAGCGTTGAATTAGATAACGAGGCCATGGATGGCATATCATATTGAACCAATTGTAAACCTTTATAAAAAAGCCACTCAGGTATCCTGGTGGCTTTTTGCTTATAGTGGAAACGCCGGTACGTTATCTTCCTCCCGGCGGGCAATGCTCTTTTAAATACCGGGTATATAAAGTGCGTAAATGCAAGCTGGTACCCGGTCCCTCAAATATTCCGTGCGAACGGTTAGGATACGACATCAGCTGAAACTGCCTGTTATATTTCACCAGCTCATTGATCAGCATTTCGGCATTTTTATAGTGCACGTTGTCATCGCCGGTTCCATGTACATATAACAAGTTTCCACGCAAATTTTTTGCATACGTAATTGGCGAGCCTTTTATAAATACTTCCCTGCCTGCATCGTCAGTAGGTACACCCATGTAACGTTCCTGGTAAATATTATCATAGGTTAGTTGCCATCCCACCGCTGCAATGGCGATACCGGTTTTATAAATTTCGGGATGCTGGAACATCAGGTTTAAGGTGCATGACCCGCCGCCGCTCCATCCCCAAACCGCTACCCTGGCTGAATCAACAAAAGGCCATTTTAATATTTCTTTTGCGCCCATCGCCTGGTCTTCAATATTAATGAGGCCGATGTTTTTATAGATAGATTTGCGCCATTCGCTTCCTTTGGGTGCGGGGGTGCCACGGTTATCCAAAGATATATAAATGTAACCGTCATCAGCCATGCTACCAACGTATTCGCCGTTTTTACCGGCGCCATATGAGTCCGTCACCGTGGCTCCGGCAGGCTCGCTGTAAACAAAAAATACTACCGGGTATTTTTTAGCGGGATCAAAATTGGTGGGTTTTACCATCCATCCATCCATCTCAACACCGTCTACTGTTTTTACTTTGAAAAACTCGGGCTTATTTTTAGCATCCTGGTTTAATTTAATTTGAGTGCCGCTTAAGTGTTTATGATCGGGCAGGCTGATCACCTCACTTTGAGAAGGGGTATAACTATTGGAGAAATTATGCAAAGCGATCTTTCCGTTTGGCGAAATTTCATAACCGTTGGTGCCCTGTTCGTCAGCCGGCGTTACGCGCTCGGCCTTGCCCCCTTTCAGTTTTATTTTATACAGGTATTTTTGGGTAGCGTTATCAGGCGAAGCTATAAAGTAAATATACCCGCTGGCTTCGTCAACAAGGCTAAGGCTTATCACATCGTAGTTGCCTTTGGTGATCAACATTTCTTTACCGTCCCGGTCAATTTTATATAAATGACGCCAGCCGTCTTTTTCACTCACCCAAACAAAGTCGTTCCCTTTGTTTATCCAATCCCATCCAACAGGGTCGCCGCCATTCCAGCGGGATTTTCCGTCTATCCAGGCTTTATCGTGCTCTTCATGAATCAGGGAAGTGGTACCGTTTGAGACATTGCCAACAAATATTTTGCTCTCATTTTGCGCACGGTTTAATTGTTCCAGGATGATCTGGTTTGAATTATTTGTCCATTCCATACGCGGAATATAATGCTGTACGGCATCGCCGGGCGCATTTATCCAGGTTGTTTTACCGGTGCTTACATCCACCACGCCAACTTTACAGGAGCTTGGATCTTCGCCCGCTACCGGGTATTCCACCGGAACAGTATAGGGATAAATGGAATCGGTAGTGTTTAGCATCAGGTAGTTTTTGATCCTGGTGGCATCAATCTGCCAATAGGCTATCGCATGGCTGTCCGGCGACCAGCGGAAACCATCCCGGCAATCAAATTCTTCCTCATAAGCCCAATCGAAAGTGCCATTAATCAGCTTTTTAGTTCCGTCAAAGGTTAACTGTTTAATGGCGCCGGTAGCAATATCTTCCGTAAATAAATTATGTTCGCTTACATAAGCCGCTTTGGTGCCATCCGGAGATAATTTGGTAAACATCAATGAAGATTCGGGCCTGTCTTTACCAATTTGTTTTAAAGTTTTGGCGGTAAGATCATAAACCCAATAGTCGCCGCGGGTGTTATAGCGCCATACCCTTTTTGTGTTGGTAAAAATCAACACCTTTTGTCCGTCATCTGATATAAAAAAGTTGGACAGCACAAGCGGTTTCTGACCGGGAGGAGTTAGCATCGCTGCCGTTATCAATACATTTTTCTTACTCCCATCGCGGGTATCGAGTTCTACAATTTCATTGTTTTGAGCGCGGTAATATTGATACCCATCTGTTGCCCAATGCGTTTTTGTACGCTGTGCCTTTACTGCCAACTGTGAAGATATCAGCAGAAAAAAAATCAGCGACCTTATCGCTGAACGGTAAAATTTATTATTCATCTATTCTTTTTATATTTCTGTGTATTTAAAAAACCGATCCTACGCAAATTTTGCGTTAAATTAGGATTTTTAAGCGTGTATATGAATCACCAATTGTCACGAATTTACTACGAATTACACAATCCATGTCGCTTAGCCAGGTGCCCTGCGTACAAAAATCATAAACTGGAAATCGCGATCTGTGAAAATTCGATTAAATTCGTGGAATTCGTGCCTGATAATTAAAATCTCTGTAATGAAAAAAATATCACTACTGATCAGCCTGTTTCTAACCTGTGCTACGCTAACCTTCGCACAACATCTTGACAGAAGTAAGTTTATTAAAGACAGCCTCGACTATTACATTAACCGGGCCCTCACTAACTGGCGTGTACCGGGTGCAGCAATTTGTATTGTTAAAGATAACAAGATAGTGATGATGAAGGCCTACGGGATAAAAGAACTTGGTCAGTCTGCAAAAGTGGATATCAATACCCTGTTTATGATAGGCAGTAATACCAAGGCTTTTACTGCTACGGCCCTTGCCATGCTGCAAGTACAAAACAAGCTTTCGCTGGATGACAAGGTTACCAAATATCTGCCGCAGTTTAAGCTGGATAACCGGCCCGCCGGCGAAATGGCAACCATAAAGGATCTTTTATGCCATCGGTTAGGGCTTCAAACCTTCCAGGGAGACTTTACTTTTTATAATACCAACCTTACCCGAAGCGAAATCATTGAAAAACTTGGCCAGGTTAAAGCTGCTTATCCATTCCGCACTAAATGGGGTTATACCAATGCTGCGTTTTTAACGGCCGGACAGATTATCCCGGTGGTAACCGGAAAACCATGGGAAATATATCTCAAAGAAAATATTTTTGCGCCGCTGGGCATGACCAACACTTTGGCTTTAACTGCCGATATGCCCAAATCGTTAGACAGAACTGTGCCCCATACTTTTGTAGACGGCCTATTATCGGCCATACCCTATTGCCAGATTGACGGTTTGGCGCCTGCCGGAGCCATCAGCTCGTCGGTTAATGATATGAGCAAGTGGGTGCTGGCTTTGCTGAATGATGGCAAAGTAGGTGCCAGGCAGATAATTCCGCAGGCGGCGATTGCGGCAACGCGAGAAGCGCAGGATATTGTGGGTACCATCCATCACCTGGACGGAGAAACGAACTATGAGCTTTATGGGCTGGGCTGGCTTATCCAGGATTATGACAATCATCGTTTAATAATGCATGATGGCGGCGTAAACGGCTACCTGTCATCGGTGACACTGGTTCCTGATGAGCACCTGGGCATTATTGTACTGACCAATACCGATGAAAATTCTTTTTATGAAGCCCTGCGATGGGAAGTTATGGACGCTTATTTTAAGAAGCCGTTCCGCGATTACAGCGAAAACTACTTAACCAAATTTAAAGCTAAAGCTGCAGCAGAACTGGCAGCAGACAAAAAGCTGCGTGATTCGGTAGCCTTAAACCGGTTGCCTGCTTTACCCATAGTCAGCTATACGGGTAAGTATGTAAACGAACTGTATGGAAGTATGGTAATTACCCAAGGCGTAAACAACGATCTTGAAATACGCTTTGAGCACCATCAGCGTATGTATGCTCACTTACAACCACTTGGCGGCAATCGCTTTTATGTAACCTTCAGTGATCCTACTTTGGGTAAAACTGTTTTTCCTTTTACTGTGCAAAACGGAAAGGTAACCGGTGTACGGGTTAAGGTGGCAGATTTTGTGGAGTATAATCCTTATGAGTTTAAGAAGGAATAAGGTTTTTGGGTTGTCGGCAAACAATTATATATAAGCATCTCATGCCGTCTGCCATTTGGCCGAAAGGTACCTTACAGTACAAGCGGGATGCTTGGTGTACACTTCGCAAATGAGATGCTGATCCGCCAGATGGCTGACAGTTGACCTGTATTTTTAAAATCTCTGGTTACCAGGTGAGCCCGCGCCATCCGGAGAAAAAGCATGACGTTTACTTATCAGACGCAGAAGATTCCTCTCTGCGTTGGAATGACAAGTTGTTTAAAAAAAAAGACTTCCGAAGTTTTTGAAACTTCGGAAGTCTGTCTGGTCCATTTAATTAATACGGTTACAAGTCCGTCTTTAACCCGTATTTGGCGCTGAATTTTTTGTAGAGCTGTTTATGCAGGTTATCCAGGTTGATATCCCGGCCCTGGATGAATGCGGTTTCAACATGCAGGGTGATCATGTCCAGCGCATCACCGGTAGAAATAAACAGGTTAGCGTCTTTTCCAACTTCCAGCGTCCCGGTCGTTTTATCTATCCCTAATATCTTCGCATTATTTAGGGTGATCATGCTCAAAGCTTGCTCTTTGGTAAGTCCGTAGCCAACTGCTTCACCGGCTTCAAACGGCAGGTTGCGCTGCCGCCAGAAACCAGTGCCGGTTAAGCCGTACAGCACTCCTGCATCCTGCAATATTTTTGGCAGTTTGTAGGGCAGGTAAACATCATCCTCATCCCTGTCAGGTAACCTTTGTGTTTCTTTTAATATCACAGGTACATCGTTTTCCTTCAGCACATTGGTAACTAAATAAGACTCATTACCACCGACTATCACCCCGCTGATACCGAACTTTTTGGCAAATGCCACTGCCTGTACTATCTCTTTAGCACCATCAGCATTTACAAATAATTTTTTTGTGCCATTAAACAGGCCACGCATGGCTTCAAACCGGATATTTTTAGTATCAGGCTTTGACAATCCGGCATAGGCTTTTGCTTCAGCAAACAGATTAGTTATGGCATCTATTGCTTTTTGGGCACGTTGGGCGGGCGTTTCCTGCGGAACTGCCGTTACAGGCGCTCCCCGTCTGCGTGTTTGCACTCTCGCCACAGGCCAGGTTAAATGAATGCCGATATCTGTTTTATAAGCAGCATCCTGCCAGTTCCAGGCGTCCAGTTGTACTACAGAAGATTGTCCGGATATAATACCGCCCGATGGTGTGGGCTGTGCCAGCAATATCCCGTTTGAACGGATAGTAGGAATCACCTTTGAATCCGTATTATAGGCCACTAAAGATTGCAGGTTAGGGTTCAGCTCGCCTGTTTCTGCATCATCAACAGTACCACGTGCACCTCCTTCTATCTCAACAAGACCCAGGGTGGTGATGGGGCATATAAAGCCCGGGTAGAGTTGTTTACCGGTTGCGTAAATGATATCCGCGCATGAAGCATTAGGAGCGGCACCTTCGCCAATCGCTGTAATTTTTCCTTTGTCAAAAACTAAGTAACCATTGCTAACCACCTGGCCGTTGCCCACGTGAATAGTAGCCCCGGTTATTATTACGGGTTTTGATTGCGGTGCAGCCGGCGAAATATTGGCCTGCCCGTAGGCGAGGATGGTACTTAGCAGTAGTCCTGCAAAAGTTAAGCCCCCGCTAAATCTCCTCCGCCAAATGGCGGAGAGACTTTTAATATCTTGTGTTGATTTAAATTTCATTTTTCTCTTTTTAAACATTTTCAATTTGCTTATCTGCACATCCTCCCCCGCACATTAATTAATTCCATCGTCATCATCATTTTCGTCCTCTTCGCTTGAACGTGGAGGACGGGTCTGCGGCCGCTGTGTGAGCGCACCTTTGTTTTTGGCGGTGATCATTTTTTGGATGATCCTTGCCTCCTCAGCCTTCATTGCTTTCTGATTGGCTGCATCTTTTTCAATATCCCAGTATGGAATGCCGTCTACATAAGTTTTTTCGGCAACAGCATAAATGGAAAGCGGGTCAGCCGACCACAGTACGATATCGGCATCTTTACCCGGTTTGATACTACCCACGCGGTTATCCACATGCAGCATTTTTGCAGGGTTTAGTGTAACAAATTTTAATGCTTCTTCTTCGCTGATATGACCATAGGTTACCGCTTTACCGGCTTCCTGGTTAAGGCGGCGTGCCATTTCTTCATCGTCAGAATTAAAGGCGGTGAGTACGCCCTCATTGTGCATAATTGCGCCGTTGTAGGGAATCGCTTCAGTAACCTCCATTTTATAGGCCCACCAATCAGAAAAAGTGGAACCGGCAATGTTATGCGCCTTCATTTTATCGGCCATTTTATAGCCTTCCAAAATATGGGTAAAGGTGTTGATCTTAAAGCCCATTGAATCGGCAACATGCATCAGCATGTTTATTTCCGACTGCACATAGGAGTGACAGGTAATATTGCGCTTGCCATCCAATATCTCCACAATGGCATCCAGCTCCAGGTCACGGCGCACATTGTTTCCTTTTACTGCGCGGGCAGCCTTATATTCCTTTGCGCGGGTAAACTCATCAATATAAACCTCTTCTACTCCCATGCGGGTTTGTGGGTAACGGGCGGCACCAACCACTGCGTTGTTATTGCTGCCTTTTACGTTTTCGCCCAGGGCGAACTTGATAAAGCCGTCTGCACCTTCAAACTTCATATCATCCGCCGGTACTCCCCAGCGATGTTTGATCAATTGTGTTTGGCCGCCGATAGGATTGGCCGAGCCATGCAGCACATGCGAGGTAGTTACGCCACCCGCCAGCTGGCGGTAAACGCTGATATCTTCCGGATTCAGCACATCAGCAATTCTTACTTCCGATGTAACGGCTTGTGTACCCTCATTGATACCGCCAGTGGCAGCAATATGCGAGTGCTCATCAACTATACCCGGCGAAATATGTTTTCCGGTAGCGTCGATCACTTTGGCATTAGGGGCTGCCAGATTTTTACCGACCGCTTTGATCTTTCCATTCTCAATTAAAACATCAGTGTTTTTTAGGATGCCTTCTTTTTCGTTTGTCCACACGGTAGCATTTTTAAATAATACCGTTTCGGCCTTTGGCAATTCTGTGTAGCCATAAGGGGCAAAAGGATAAACAACCGGGCCGACAGTCATATCCGGCTTAGGCAGTGGATGTGTTGTTTGCGGGGCAGCCGCGCTGGTATAAGTGGCGGTCCAGGTAATTTCGCTGCCATCAGGCATAACACCGTTGCCGCGGAATGCAAGCGGCGACAAAGCCGTGATATAACCGGTTAAGCGGATATTGCCGCCTGGTTTATTTTTAAGGTCGAAATAGATGTTTACCATATCGCCGCTGCGGGTAATGGTACCTTTGGTATGGGTGCTATCGGCATCGTTGCGCGTAATGTTTACATCATAAGCACCCGGGGTACCGCCAATTTTTAATGATAAGGCAGGTAAGGCGTCACTTGCTAAGGTGTAATTGCCGCGCAGGTCCGTCACATTCATTTTGGTGACCACATATTGACGGCCCTCTATCCAATTTTCGTAAATAATATTGTCTTTCTTAAACAGGTTGTCTGAAGTGATGATAAAATTGGCCATTTTACCTTTTGCCAGCGTGCCCACTTTATCAGCTACGCCCAACATTTCGGCAGGAACAATGGTCAATGATTTTAAAGCCTGCTTCTCACTCAATCCATACTCCATGGCGGTGTGCAGGTTTGTCCAGAAATCAGTTGCCTTGGTAAGTCCGTAGGAAGTTATGGCAAAGTTGATGCCGGCCTTTTCCATCGCCGCGGGATTGGTTGGGGCCAGTTCCCAGCCCTTTAATTGGGTATAAGTGATATTGCGTGCATCCAGCGGATCTTCTACATCAAACGGCTCGGGAAAAGTTAAGGGAATAATAAAGCTGCTGCCGGTGGCTTTCATGGCATCCAGCTGGCGGTATTCGTCTCCGTCTGTTTTAAAGATGTACTGCTTGCCAAATTCCTTCGCTATTTTATTGGCACGCACCACGCTCAGCGGGTCAGAAGCTTCAAATACCTGGGGGATACTTTGAGTGCGGTTAAATTCCTCCAGCGAGATATTATATTCATCCTTCTGGTTCTTGTACCATTGCGCATCGTAATAAGTTTGGCGCAGCAGTGCGATTACGCCCATTAAGGACCCCGGGTAATTGGTCGCAGCAGTACCTTTGCTAAACGAGTAGTGCGCAGCAGCCTGGTCGTTTAACATTACAAAGTTATCGCGCTCATCGCCCAGTGTTACCACTGCCGAAGTACCGCGGGCAATACCATCATGGATCAGCGTTTGTACAGCGCCAAAGCCGTTTTTCTTAAAATCTTCTGATTTCGTTGCATCGGCGTGGAAAACAGCCTTTGCATTCATTTCAGGCTTGATGGATTCGTTCCATCCGTAGGCACCAGGTTTGGTGGAGGTGTAAACCATAACGCGGCCAACCCCGCCGCCAGCCGGCGGAAATGCTGTGCGGGGCGCTTCGGGCATGCCATAAGTAGTGTAAGCATCAATGAGACCGGGATAAATGTATTTTCCTTTTAAATCGATCACCACGTAACCCGTGGGCACCTGGAGACCGGCGCCAACGCCTTCAATTTTGCGGTCTTTGATTAACAGGGTGCCATTAGCAATGGTTTGATCGGCACTGACCACAATGTTGCCATTGGTGAAAGCATACTGCCCGGGGCGTACATCCCAGGGGCCGTTGACAGGGAATGTTTGCTGCGCCCGCGCCAGCAAAGTGCATAGCAATGCACAATAAAAAAGTAAGAGTTTTTTCATATGAAAATCAGTCAGTTAATAGTTGTCACTAATATATTAAATATTAACTTATGCTGATTTTCAGCTATGTATTGTTATGGATTTGTTACAATAAGAAGAGAATGTGATATTTACAGACTACCGGCATACAAAGGGCTGCCTTTTTGGTCAGCCTCAGCGAAGGATTTTGGAAACCCGAAACTCCGAAATCCGAAATCAGCGCAGCATAGTATTTTTAAGGGGATAGTCGAATAGCAATTTTTCCAGATAAGGCATCTTTAATGCATGCTGAAAAGCTTCCGCATGGCGTAAATGGTGCATATCGCTTGAAATGAAGTCAACAAGCTGGTTGTCCACCAGGCTTTCTGCCAGCTTTTTTGATTCTTTTCCATAATAACCGGTGAGTGAAATGGTATTTAACTGAAAAAGCAATCCATTGTCGTGCAGCGACCTGAAATGGTCAAGGTCAAGGTATTGGTATCTTTCGGGATGTGCAAGAATCGGTTTATATCCTGAATCTTTTAATTTTTGAATAATCTGGACCGCATTTGGCGGCTGGCTGATAAACGAATATTCATAAAGCACGTAATTATCGCCAATCGTCATCAGTTTCCGGTCATCAATCCGTTTTTCGAATGTTTCGTCAAAATAATGTTCAGCGGCGGCTTCAACGGCTATGTCAATATTTTCCTTTTTTAATTCGTCTTTAAGAATATCAAGGGCAGCATTAATAGTTTCGGCGGTATTTCTATAATAATCGGCCATGATATGGGGTGTGGCGATGATCTTTGTTATGCCAAGTTTCATCATCCGCTTAATCAGCCCGATAGATTCGGCAGGGTTTTGTGCACCATCATCTATCCCGGGAAGAACATGGGAGTGCATATCAACCATAAGGGAACTATAATCAAAAATGTTATTTTTTTTATTCTCCTTATTTTTAAAAATACCAAACATTATTACCGGTTATTATATTGCTCATTATAATACTGTTGATAATGCCCTGATGTTACGTTATCCAACCATTCTTCATTATCCAGATACCAGTCAACAGTTTTTTCTAATCCTTCTTCAAAAGTAATTGAGGGTACCCAGCCTAATTCATTTTTAAGCTTGGTAGCATCAATAGCATAACGTAAGTCGTGGCCGGCGCGGTCTGTTACATAAGTAATTAATGCTGCTGAGGCACCCGCGGGCCTGTTCAGCTTTTTATCAAGTATGCTGCACAAAAGCTTGATCAGATCGATATTCTTCCATTCATTATGACCGCCGATATTATACGTTGAACCGGCCTTTGCTTTATGGAATATCACGTCAATTGCCCTTGCATGGTCTTCAACCCACAACCAGTCGCGTATATTCTCGCCTTTACCATATACAGGCACAGGCTTATTTTGTTTGATATTGTTGATTGCCAGCGGGATCAGCTTTTCGGGAAAATGGTAAGATCCATAGTTGTTTGAGCAGTTGGATATCACTGTATCAAGGCCATAGGTATCATGGTAGGCCCTTACAAAGTGATCGGAGCTTGCTTTTGACGCCGAATAAGGTGAATGCGGATCGTAGCCGGTGGTTTCGGTAAACATCCCTTCTTCCCCTAATGATCCATATACCTCATCGGTTGACACATGGTAGAAACGGGTTTTGTCATATTTGCCTGTCCACAGTTGGCGGGCAGCGTTTAAAAGGTTTGCGGTACCAACCACATTGGTCATAACAAACTCAAGCGGGTTGGTAATTGACCGGTCCACATGCGATTCTGCCGCCAGGTGTATCATTGCATCAGGCTGCTCATCGGCAAAAAGTTTATTTACAAAATCAACATCTACAATATCACCCTTTATAAATTTATAGTTTGGCTCCTGTTCAATATCTTTTAAGTTGGCAAGGTTGCCTGCGTAAGTTAATTTATCAAGATTTATAATAGTATAATCAGGATAATTTTTTACAAACCGGCGTACCACGTGCGATCCAATAAAGCCTGCACCTCCGGTTATTATAATTTTTTTCATGCTTGATTTATTCGATATTGTTATTTGGCTAAAGTAGTAACGCCAAATTTATTTTATATTATAATGGATTCTGAGACAAATATTTTTCCCATTCCCAGGCAGATAACATCATGGTGTCAACATCCAATTCTGCTTTCCAGCCTAATTCGTTTGTTGATTTAGTTACGTCTCCCCAAACTTTTTCAACATCGCCGCTGCGACGGGGGCCTATTTCGTAATTTAATTTTACCCCTGTTGCACGTTCAAATGCTGCTATGATCTCTAACACGGTATTTCCGTTGCCGGTACCGATATTAAACACATCATATCCTTTAAAGTTATTTTGCTCCATCAATTTTAAAGCGGCAACGTGTGCTTTTGCTAAATCAACCACGTGGATATAATCCCTTACGCAACTACCATCCCTGGTATCATAATCATCTCCAAACACCGTTATTTTTTCGCGCTTACCAATGGCTGTCTGGGTTATAAAAGGTACCAGGTTTTGAGGTACACCGATTGGCAATTCGCCTATCAATGCCGATTCATGCGCCCCAACAGGATTAAAATATCTTAAAGCAATCACCTTTAAAGTACTTCCTGAAGCTATCACATCCTTTAGTATCTCCTCTGCTATTTGTTTGGTGTTGCCATAAGGTGATTGTGCCGGTTTCACCGGTGCACTTTCTGTTACCGGCAATTCATCCGGCTGACCGTAAACAGTGCAACTGGATGAAAAAACAAAATTTAGCGGCTTTTCGTTATAGGCGGTCAATAAGTTAAGTAACGATTCGAGGTTGTTGCTATAATACTTTAGCGGTTTCTGCACTGATTCGCCTACCGCTTTGAAAGCAGCAAAATGGATGATGCCTGCTATATCCGGCCCGGCCTTCGTAAATTCATTCAGTTTTTGTTTATCGCAGATATCAAATTCGTGAAATGCAGGTTTAAATCCAATGATCTTGCTAAGCTGATCTAATATTTGGGCTTTCGAATTTGACAGATCGTCAATTATTACAGGTTCATAGCCAGCTTTTACCAGCTCAACAACCGTGTGTGAGCCAATATATCCTAAGCCGCCCGTTACTATTATTTTAGCCATTAGCTTTTATTGTAGTAGGTAAAATCCTTGTGCTGTATTTCTTTTTCGGGAAGCGATTTAAAATATTCAAAGGTAATTTTTAATCCCTCGCTCCTGGATACCCCGGGCTCCCAGCCTAAAATGCTTTTGGCTTTGGTAATATCAGGCCGGCGCTGTTTAGGGTCGTCGGTGGGTAAGGGCAGACTGATCATTTTTTGATCGGTACCGGTTAATTTAATGATCTCTTCGCCAAATTCCCTTATGGTAATTTCATCAGGGTTACCGATGTTCATTGGCTGGGCATAATCACTGAATAATAAACGGTAGATACCTTCAATCAGGTCGTCAACATAACAAAAAGCCCTTGTTTGTGAGCCATCGCCAAACATAGTTAACGGTTCGCCGCGCAGTGCCTGACCAATAAAAGCTGGTAATACCCGGCCATCATTCAGCCGCATACGCGGGCCATAAGTATTAAAGATCCGTACAATCCGGGTCTCTAAACCATGAAAAGTATGATATGCCATGGTTATTGCTT
>JAQNCM010000575.1 GCA_029237615.1 Mucilaginibacter sp. | reverse complement strand
TGCACGGCTGATGAAGCCAAATCCCTTTGCATCGTTAAACCACTTCACTGTTCCTTGTTCCATAAAACACGTGTTCCTTAGTACGGGATGTACCGTTGAATTGCAATGTGGAGGAGTTGCGAGCAGGGACGAGCCAGAACAGGCAAGAAGACCAGACCGAATTCGACGATCCTGTTCAGGCTAGCACTTTTCGCGAGGCGGTGCTGCCCGTTTCCGCCCGGGCGGGATGGGAATGCCCGAAGGCGCCAGGCCGAGCCTCACTGCAAGGCACAGATCCCCGCGAAGTGTGGGCGTCAACAGACGTGACCGGCAGATGGTTTTCCGCAGCTTTGGGGAATTGACCAGCAGAGATCGTTCAGAGAACAGCGACTGAGGATGCGACATCCGCACTGCAACGGAGGTGGCATTACCGCTGGGCTTTGGTTCCATTGTTCCGGTTACGGCGGATGCACTTAGATAAAGGGGAAGACTGCCCGGCCTGTGAGTACCCCATCCGGAGCACCTCCGAAGGAAAGGCCCCTCAATGCTTCACATGCCGATTGCCCGCCCCCTGGCCGCATTGGTCACGGCCTGCCTCCTGGCGACGCCGTTCGCCTCTGCCCAGGAATCCTCCCCCAGCAGCACGCCAGCGGCGGCAACGGCCGCCGCCACCCCGGCTTCGGTGGTCGTGACCGGCGTGCAGGGTGGCGACGCGGTGAAGGCCGCCTCCACGCCGGAGGCGCTCTCCGCCCAACTGGTGGGAAAGGTGTTCTACCTGCGCGGCTTCTACCAGGACGACAAGCTGCAGTTCACCACCGACGGCAAGATTGAAGGGAATCCGCAGAAAGGCTCTTTCGCGCTGAGCGCGGTGGAGATCGACAAGGTCAAGTTCACCAAGCACAGCATGGAGCTGGAGACGCATCGCATCGGTCTGCACTTCTTCGGATCGCTTCCTTACGAGGACGACAGCAAGCCGTTCGAGCGGATCAAGGTCGATCCGAAGAAGAGCATGAACATTGAGATCGAGCGCCTGGTGATCGAGCCAGAGAAGAAGAAGAAAAAGAAGAAGGACGACAAGAAGGGTGCAGGCAAGGAGGGCGTGCCAGCGGTGGCGTCCAAGCCAGCAACCACAGCGGCACCAGCTGCGCAGACGGCAACCGAGGACGAGAATGCCTCTCTTCCCTCGGCGCCCGAGACACAGACGGCTGCTGCAGCCGCTCCCGTGGCGCCAGCCGGGGCAACGACACCCGGAGCTGCGACGGTGAGCGCGCCCCCTGCCGTAGCCCCGAATCATGATCCGCGGGTGAGCTTCCTTCAGCTCTCGAAGGCGGTCAACGTGATGTTGGCGCCGACCCTCGACGACTCGGTGATCTCCACGCTGCCGGCGTACTGGCAGAACTACTTCGCCACCAAGGCGGGCAAGGCCAATGCTGCGCTGGACGCGTCGATGATGCGGCCTGGCGGGGACGTGAAGGCCCCGCAGCTGTTGACACAGATCGATCCGGACTCGAACGATTACGCCCAGAAGAACAACATCGCGGGCATGGTCTTCCTGAAGATGGTGGTCGATGCCTCGGGGAGTCCGAGCAACGTAACCATTGTGCGGCCCATCGGCTTCGGTCTCGACGAGGAGGCGGTGAAGGCGATTGAGCGCGCGCACTTCCGGCCGGGCACGCTGAATGGCAAGCCGGTACCGGAGCTGGTGAACCTGCAGGTGACCTTCCGGATCTACTCGAACCGGACTAAACCGACGGGCGAGAAGACACCGGTCGCGCCGACACAAGTTGCGCCCAAGGTGTCGCCGAAGGGGCCGCCGTCGAACGCGCCCGTGGTGGCCGCTGCTACAGTAGCGGAGTGAGCCAGGGCTTCCTCGATCTCATCAAGCGTGGAGATACCCAGCGGATTGCAGACTGGGTGAAGGACGAGCCGCAGATAGCAGAGAGCCGAGACGCCCAGGGCGTCTCGGCTTTGCTTTTGGCGGTGTACAACGGCCAGACCGTCATACGGGACTTCCTCCGCTCCGGTCTCGAACTGGATTTGCAGGAGGCCGCCGCGGTGGGCGATGTGCCACGGCTGAGGGAGCTACTCGGAGAGGGACGACTCGGAGACGATCCGGCGCTGGCGGTGGAGCGTGCAAACAGCCGCTCTGCGGACGGCTGGCCGTTGCTGCACCTGGCGGCGGGCTTCGCGGATGAGGCAACAGTGCGAACGCTGCTCGATGCGGGAGCCGATGTGGGTCAGGTGTCCGAGACGCCGATGCGCAACCAGGCGCTGCACGCCGTGCTTGCCCTTTCGAAGGCCGCCAGCGTGGTGCGGCTGCTGATCGAGCGCGACGCGGATGTGAATGCTGTGCAGACGGCCGGATACCGCCCGCTGCATCAAGCCGCGGTGAGCGGCCGCGAGGATCTGGTCCGCATGCTGCTGGACGTGGGGGCGGACAAGACCGCGCGCTGCGACCGCGGCAAGACCCCTGCAGACTACGCGCGAGAGCGCGGCTATGCGGAGCTGGCGGCGCTGCTCGGTTAGGTCAGCTGCGAAGCAGCCTTATACGTTGACAGTCACAGACGCGATCGTTACTCGTAGGCGAGCGCGTCGATGGGGTCCTTCTGGGCTGCCTTCCATGCCGGGTAAAGTGCGCCGAGAAATGAGCCGATAAAGGCCAGCAAGGCAGTACGCAGCATCCAGACACCCTGCACCGGGAACGGCAAGGTGGGGAAGCGCTGGTTCAGAAAGGCCTTGATCACGAAGGTGAGGACCAGGCCGATGAGGATGCCGGCCAGGGTGAACAGCGAGGTCTCGCGCAGCACCACGTTGACGATGTAGGCCTTGGAGGCGCCGAGCGACTTGAGGATACCGATCTCGCGGGTGCGCTCCATGCCGGCGGTGTACATGGACGGGAAGATGACGAGGAAGCCCACGATGAAGGCGATAGCGATGACCACGCGAAGGGCGATGTTGAAGCCGGGCAGCTTCTCCGGCGTCATCTGGGACAGCATCTCGTCGACGGTGTGCACCTCGTACTCGCTCATGCCGGGGGTGCTGTGGATCTCGTCCCGGACCAGGTTCTGGTTCTTCGGGTCGTCGGTCTTGAGATAGAAGAAGGAGGCATTGTTCTCCGCGCCGTTGAGCGCCCCGAGAGTGCGGATGGGAACGAACTTGCGGCCGCCCTTGCCGTGCTCCACGATGCCGGAGACGCGGAAGGGGTGGTGAAAGACCTGGATGGTGTCACCAACGTGGTACCCGTGGTCGCGCTTCGCCGCATAGTCGTCGAGAATGACGTCATTGGGTCCCTGGAAGGGGGTACCGGCAAGAAAGTGGAAGGGACGCAGGGCGTTGTAGCTGTCGAAGTCGATGCCGAGGATGCTTTCGACCGAGCCGGCCGTATTGAGCTGCGAGATGACGGGCGCGACGACAGCGACGTGGGGCAGTTTGCGGATGACATCGGCTACCTTGGCCGGCACCGGTGCGCCGCCGATGGCGGTAAGGAAGCTGGCGTTGGGTGGCTGGATCACCATGTCTGCTCCGACACCGAGGGTACTGGCGCGGCTGCCGCTGACCTGGCCGATGAAGACACCGGTGATGGAAAGGATCATGATGACTTCTATGGCAACAGCCAGGATGTTGATGGCAACGCGAATGGGACGGTGCAGCAGGTTGCCGATGACCAGCTTGTTCATGGAAGTGAGTGTAACAAGACAGTTACGGGGAGCTGATCCGGGTGGGGGATAGACAGATCCCCGGAAAGTGGTGGTCCCCTGAAATGGGAAAAGGCGTAGGGTGGTTCAGGACTTCGGTAATGGGTCACTCAGCACGTCTTTGCATTCATATAGTTCCGGCCGGGACCGGGGCCCAGGGGCCCGCGGCAGGAATGGAAAGGCGCCAGGTAAAGATATGGGCTTTGGAGAGGACCTAAAGAAGGCCAGGGAAGCAAAGGGCGTGACGGTCGAGGCGATCGCAGCGGCGACCAAGATCACCACTCGATACCTGCAGGCAGTGGAGCGCGAGGATTTCGATAAGCTGCCGGGCGGAGTGTTCCGCAAGAGCATGGTGCGCAGCTACGCACGCGCAGCGGGGCTGGACGAAGATAAGTGGGTGGAGCGCTACCTGGAGGCAACGCAGGAAGACACCACCTTCCACGAAGAGGACCAGGCCTGGATGGAATTCGCGCAGAATGTCGGACGCTCGCGGGTGCATGACGGCCATGGCAGCGACTCCGTCGCACGCTGGGCCGGTGTCGCCGCGCTCCTGTTGCTGGTAATCGGGATGAGCTGGTTCGTGTGGGGATACGTGCACAACAAGGCCGCCGCAGCCGCAAAGCCCGCCGGTGTCTCCTCTGCCCTGACGGCGCAGACGGGC
>JAQNCM010000574.1 GCA_029237615.1 Mucilaginibacter sp. | reverse complement strand
CAGCAATACGTGCCCGGCGCCGCCGCTCCCTTCATCGTCGGCGCCGACGGACCAGATCCCGCGCTCGTCACCGCGCTCGACAATCTCATCGCCCAGCACCGCGTCCCCGCCATGATCGCCATCTCCCTTGCCAACGGCAGCGGCGACGCGCAAGGAAGCGAACGTGGCCTCGAATACGACACCATGTCCGGCCGTTATGCAGAGTTCGTCGAGCAGGAAGTGCTGCCTCTAGTCGAAGCGAAGTACCACGTCACGCTCACCAAAGACCCCGAAGGCCGCGCCACCATGGGTGGCAGCTCCGGTGGCTCCTGCGCGCTCATCATGGCCTGGTATCACCCGGAGCTCTACCACCGCGTCCTCACCTACTCCGGCACCTGGATCAACCAGCAGTGGCCCTCTAACCCCACCACCCCGCACGGCGCGTGGGAGTTCCACGAACGCTTGATCCCCAGCACACCGGCCAAACCCATCCGCATCTGGATGGAGGTCGGCGACCGCGACCTGCTCAACCCCAACGCCATGCGCGACAACATGCACGACTGGGTCCTCGCCAATGAGCAGATGGCCAGGGTGCTCGCCGCGAAGCACTATCACTATCAGTTCGTCTTCGCCCGCAACGCCGGTCACGTCGACAACACCGTCAAACAGCAGACCCTGCCCGAGGCCCTCGAATATCTCTGGCGCGGCTATCCCATCGCCGCTGGGAAGAGATAACAACCGCATGCAGCGGGACGGCCGTCAGTGCCGGGCGACCGCGCGCAGCCGCTTCTCTGCATCATCGGACCAGTACTTGCAATCCAGTTGCAGAAACACCGACGTGTAAGGCAGCGTCTCGTCAGACTTCAGCACCAGTATCTGGAAGTCCTTGCTCGCATCCGCAACCTTGCCAATCAACGTCAGGTGGGGCAGGCCCAGGGGTGCATGAGCCAGCTTCGCTCCCCGCAGTAAGGTATCTGCATCCTTGCGAAAGCGCGTGATGCCCGGCGCATCACTCTCGGGGATCTCCCGCAGCTCTGCGTCCTGGAACACGTTCGCACGCACGTGCCGCGACTCCCCGATCTGTGCCAGCGTTGCCGTCAGCGTCGGCAGCAGGCCCATATGGGTCTCCACCACCTCCATCCCCGGAGTGGTCTGCAACGGATACGCCGAATCGACCACCAGGATCCAGTTGCGATGCCCCAGCAGCGGCAGACGATCGCGCAGCGTCGCCTGCCAACCCTGTTGCCGGACACGCTCCTTGCCTGCACTCTGGGCAAGGCAGCGAGGCACGGCCACCCCCGTCATCACGGCAAGCACAGCAACCATTACGCAGCTTCGTACCGAGACCTTGGCGACCAGGCGCATCCACATGCGTTGTTTCATGGCCCCAACACTAATGCGCCGCATCGGGTGAGGACAAGCATCAGCAGCTACGTCACGACCACGATCTTCCCGCCCGCCCTGTTCTCTTCCATCAAACGGTGCGCCTCCACGATCTCCTCCAGCCGGAACGTCTTGCCCACCTGAACATGCATCGTGCCCTTCGCAATCTGATCGATCAACTCCTTCAGCGGCGTCCGCATGAAGTCCTCTGATTCGCCCGCATAGGTGGTCAGACACACCGCCGTCGGGATCTCCTCCATCGGAGCGAACTCGTCGAACGACCACTTGTTCCCGACGATTCCAGTCATGCACACAATGCCGCCGGGCCGCGCGCAGCGCAGTGAATCCTTCAGCGTGGTCGTGCCCACCAGCTCCAGCACCTTATCGACACCGCCGGACCAGACCTCCTGCACCTGCGCCGCGATCGTGCCGGTATCGATGAACACCTGATCGGCCCCGCTCGCCCGCACCATGTCGGCACGAGCCGGATTGCGCGTGGTCGCCAGCACACGCGCACCGTGGTTCTTCGCAATCGCCGCCGCCGCCAGCCCCACCGAAGTCGTGCCTCCACGGATCAGCAGACGCTCACCCTGGACCAGCCGCAGCGACTTGAACAGCGAGCCCCACGCCGTCTGCAGCATCTCGGGCAAGGCGCCAAGCGTCTCCCACGGCAGTTCCGACTGGATGACCTGCACCTGGGTCGCGGGCACGCATGTGTACTCCGCGTATCCGCCGTCGAACTCGCGGCCCATGCCGCCCATTGCCGTCGCGACCATATCGCCCTTACGGAACTCGCCTCCGGGCGCCTCCTCCACCGCCCCAACCGCCTCGATCCCCAGCACTCGCGGGAACTTCACCCCGGGCGAGTGACCCTGCCGCGTGAACATCTCAGACCGGTTCAGGCCGAACGCCTTCACCCGGATCAGCACCTCGCCACGCTTCGGCGCAGGCACCGGAAGGCTCTCGATCTTCAATACCTCCGGCCCGCCTGCTTCACGAATCACCGCGGCCTTCATCATCGTCGGCATCTCCAGCCTCCCCTTCAGGCGCGCGGCGGGTTGGTGGTGGAGAAGCAGTAGCGCGCGATCTTCCACGCATCCCCAGCCTTTTGCAACACGAACAGCTCCTGGTTGGCTTCCGCGCTCTGTGCTCCAGTCGCGTGCACCGTCACCGTTCCCGCCGAGTTCGTTCGCGCGAAGGCCCACTCCGGGGCGATCCCTCGGATCTCCTCCACGTGGAACCGGACCTTCAGGGTGATCGCATCGAACACCCCCTGATACGCCTTGCGTACCGCCTCCGCTCCAACACTCGAGGGAAAATTCTGCGGCATGAAAACACCGTCCGCCGCATAGAGCTTCATCACCGCGTCCGTGTCGGACGCGTTCAACGCATCCTGATACGTCGCCAGCACCGCCGCAACCGCCTCTTCGTTTCCATTCATGGTCTTGATCCTTCGCCCTCTCGAAGCTGTCTCCAAGGCGGAATATAGGCCTGTGCGCACCGCTCGATTAGTGGGAT
>JAQNCM010000671.1 GCA_029237615.1 Mucilaginibacter sp. | reverse complement strand
GTGTTATCTGCTATAGAGTTGGCGACTCTCGGAACACCAACGATCACATAGGAGGTGCTTCATGGGTTTCTTTTCTCAATTTCAAAGCATATTGCCGAAGTCATTTTTAAACGTATCAATGGCAAGGATGACCGGAGTCTACTTTGCGCTCGGACGGCAATTTGATGATCTCAAAGCCGCGATCCTGGATGCTCAGAATCAGATTTTTATCGATTCGGCTACTTGGTCGCTCCCGATCTATGAAGCAGAGTTTTCGATTAAGCTAGTTGATACGAGTAATACAGCAGCTCGTCGTAATAACGTCATGGCCATGTCACGCGGGGGAATAGGGGCAACGCCTGCAGCAATAACTAGCGTGCTGCAATCCTATGGATACAGTACCCATATTGTTGAAACCTTTGGAACGTATAACATCACCATACAATTCAATGATTTTCGCGGGATTCCAAGTAATATTAATGACTTGCAGAACCTATTGGCTAGGTTCTTTCCTGGGCATTTACAATTGAATTGGCAATATTTGTTCCGGCATTATGGAGAGTTTTCGCCTTATTTACAGTCGCAAATGGCGCAGTTAACACACCAGCAACTCACGACTACATTACCAACGTAAGGAGGGATAAGAGCGATGCAAAATACAACGAATTACGCTTTTCGCAAGCCTGATCTAACAGATAATTACGCAATTGGAGATCAAAACGCTAATTGGGACAGTGCTGATACGCAAATCAAGAGCGCGCAAACTGCAGCAGCCGCAGCTGTAGCAGCCGGAGCTGCAACCGATACAGTAATAGGAAATCGGACCATTGACGATACCGTTACACCAAGCACCGGTCCGAATACAACAACCAACTTATTCAGTATGTTGGGTAAAATGATCAAAGCGATAACAGGAGAAACGTCATGGGCCACCTTACCTGTTACAAGTATTAAAGCATTGTTTAACAGTAAAGGTGCTGCAAGCGGAATAGCTACGTTAGACTCTGGGGGACAAGTACCTGCTGGCCAGTTAGGTAACGTTCCTGCGGTTAACGCCGCGACAACAACTGTTAGGGGTACAGTAAAAGCAGCTGCAGTTCCAGCGGCCGGAGATCCAGTTGCTCTAACAAGATTGGGCAATGCGATAGAATCCCTGCTCGCTACAACAGGAGCGACAAACGTTTTAAGTTACACTCCGGCAGTAGCTGGGAATTTCTTGATATATGTTTCTGCTCGTGTCATTACGGCCGCGACTAATATCACTGTTGAGGTCGATTACACAGATGCAGGTGGAGCACAGGTTAATATGTTATATCCGCTCGCTTCGGTGCCGTTAGGAACGCATATGCTGAATTTCCCTTTGTTCATTAATGCTGTGGCTGGATCGCCTATAACTGTTAAAGTAACGGCAGGGACAGCGAATCAAGCGTACATTTCAAGTTCCATTGTGGGGGTGTAATCCATGGCAGATATACTTCTACCGGGGGATGCGGGATTCGCGGACGTACTGTCGGGTAAAAAATTTACTTCTAAAAATGGTTATAATGTTGCAGGAACAATGGTGGAGAACGGAGCGCTAAACTATAATCCATCAACTGCTGCACAGAACATACCCGCAGGACATACAACGGGCGGTACTGTCAATCCGGTTACAGGAAGCGCTGTTGCTGCCCATGTTTTAAGCGGGGAGGGCTTTTCATCTGTAAGTGGAATAGGTCAAAGTGGGTCAATGATAAGACGTACAGGTGCGGAGTTTCCTGGGTATGAGCGTGCAGGCGCTGTAATGGGTATATCTGGGAGGGTGCATTTATATGGCCCGCCTGGTGCATACATCGACCTAACCGCTGATCAAGGTGGTGGGCATTTTGGGTTATTTTCAGATGACGCAAATTTCATAGCTGCAAACATCCTCAACGGAAAAACCATTTTTGGATTAGCAGGAAGTCTTATTCAAGGAAAACCCTATGCGTCAGGTACAGCAAGTACGGGTGCTAGTGGTTCATATACAACTTTGAATGGAAGCACACTAATGGCAAATGGAGTTACTGTTTCTGGTTTGAATATGCCAAATGGTATAGCTATGATTAAGCTATATAGTTGGTCTGCGGCAACTGACGTTACTGAATATTCAGTAAGTAACTTTAGTAGTAATACTGCTGCTAAAATAATGAGTTATTCTGGAAGTGCGCCAAATATCTATCAAGTAATTGCTCCTGCTTCTGTAAGTAATACAGGTTTCACATTACCAGTAAATTATAGTGGTTCTTATACTTATGAAGTATACGGATTATAATTTTGATTGATTAAGGGGGTTTTAATATGCAAATTGGTAAAAAGCTTTATTATGATCTAGCAACAGGAAATCCCATAAAGCTTAGAGAAAGTAGAAGTGGTAGTTGTATTGACACAACCACTGAACAAGACTTTGCGGCGTATTCAGAATTGCAAGGGCGTGTTCCATCTACGGTGGGTGAAATTCAATTTGAATTTGGGCAATATGAATCAGAGTTTGTTCAGTATCCGTATCACGTAGATATTACACAAACACCGCATGTCATCGCTTGGGATGCCGCTATCGGACAGACATT
>JAQNCM010000566.1 GCA_029237615.1 Mucilaginibacter sp. | reverse complement strand
GATCAGGAGATAGCGGGCCAACCGGTACCACGCAAGGAACCTGGAACCCATACGACAATCATATTCCACTGGTATTTATGGGCTGGGGTATAAAACATGGCAGCCTTACCCGCGAAACCCACATGACTGATATTGCGCCTACCATTGCTGCTTTATTGCATATCCAGGCGCCAAACGGAAGTATCGGAAACCCGATAAGCGATGTGTTGAAGTAGAAAGGGAGTCCGGAAAAGACCGGAAGTCCGAAAGTCCGGAAGTAGGAAGGCCGGAAAGATAGAGCAACTTTGAATCAATTATAGTAAAACAAAATTTTCTTCCGACTTTCGGTCTTTTCCGACTTATAAAATGAAAAAGTATATATCCAAATTCCATTATTTAACGCAGGACCTTCCAGGGCGAAGCCATATTGAGCAGGTTAATATAGCATGCCAAGCCGGTGCTAACTGGATTCAATACCGGTGCCTCAGTAAAACCGATGATGAACTGATAGAGGAGATTAATCAAATAGCGATAATTTGTGACGACTGGGGTGCAACGTTGATTGTTACCAATCATCACCATTTATTAAACGAGGTGGATGCACAGGGCGTTCATATAGAAGATTTTGAAGCTGACCTGAAGGCTATCCGCCTGGCAATAGGCGACGACAAAACACTTGGGGCATCGGCTACCAATATTGAGCGTTTAACTGCTGTGCAAAACACAGGGGTAGTTGACTATTGTGGATACGGCCCATTTGCCCATACCGATACCAAGCCAAATAATAAACCCCTGCTTGGATTTGAAGGCTACCGCGAACTGCAAAAACACCCGGAGATTGAAATACCGGTGATAGCAGTAGGCGGAGTTCAGTTAACTGATGTTGATCCACTTATAGCAACCGGCGTTTATGGCATCGCAGTTTCTGCTGCTATTAACCGGGTTGCAGACCCTGCAAGGGCGATAAAGGAGTTTTATAAGAAGATATATTGATATCTTTACGTGAGCCAGTTGCCGTCAACTATTTTTAACTAATCTCTGATTAACCAACCTCCAATCTCCAACCCCCATGTCATCTCATCATATTGTTCGTGAAAAGCAAGAGCCAGCATTGCTGGTACTGAGCCTGAATGAGTTTTCGGATGAGTTGCTGGGCCAGCTGTTGGAGTGGAGTCCGACAGTGATCACAACCCCTCAAACCGCAGAATCACTTGTTACTTATGGTATAAAAATTGATTATATCATTGGTGATGTCGTTGATGAAGCTTTGCAGTGTGACGTTAAGCTGATACCGGCAGGCGATGATACTTTAACAGTGACGGCCCTCAACTACTTGATTGCAAACAACCACCCGGCAATAAACGTTATAACTGATGAATTAAACCTGGCAGATTATATGCCGTACGCGGATAAAATTGACCTCGTTATTTTTTATGACGATAAAAAAATTTATGCGGTGAACTCCGGCTTCCGTAAATGGAAACCGGCAGGCGAAACTATAGACTTATTGAGCAACGCCAAAGAACTTAATTTAACGGGACTGAATCAGGTAGAAGGTCAGAAATATAAAACGACTGCAGACGGGTTTTTCAGCATTTCTTTTAATGGGCCGTTTTTGTTTATTGCCGAAGAAACATAGTTGAATGTATAACCAACGGATAGCAAAGAATGAACCGAATGTAACAATCGATGGTTAATTAGCTAATAACCTATTTTGTTGTTATATTTAAAAATAATTAATTTGATATTAAACCGTTAAACAAATCGTTAGTCCAATAAATGGTAAGCCTGTCTTTATCCAGACAAAAGTCCAATTATCTTTAATAAATCATAAAATGCGATATAGAATTTACATAGCTTTAAGCACACTAGTTTGTTTGTTTTTAGCATTCCCTGCCAGCGCACAGCGTGGCGGTAACGGCGGCGGTGGCGGTGTCAGCAGTTCATCATCAGGTGCCAGTAGTAGTGGTGGTGGTGGTGGCGGTGGTTCTGTAAGTGCACGGCCTTCAGGTGGAGGTGGCATGAGCCCGCAACCTGCCAGTAGCGGAAATGCCGGGACACGTCCTTCGTTCGGCGGCGGGGGTAGCGCAGGTGTTCGTCCTTCATTCGGCGGCGGCGGTAACGCCGGCAACAGTGGTGGCAACATAGGTGTACGTCCGTCATTCGGCGGTGGTGGTATGCGGCCGCAAGCAGGTAGTTTCCAGGGTGTTACATCATCTCCAGCAAGAGGCCATGTGTATGTTGACCGCCAGGGCAATATAATAAGAGGACAAAATGGTTATAACTCTGCGGTTGGCGTTAGCGCAAGAGGAAATTATGGTATGGCTCCGCGCACAGGAGTAGTAGCCGGTGGTATGAGTACAAGAGGCCCGGTTGGCGGCGGTGTCAGCAGTTACCGCACAGTACCACAAATAGGATATGGCCATGGAGGTTACTGGGGAGATCATGGATATTACTATAATAACCGTGGTTATTATGGGTCCTATTATTCTCCAAGGCTTGGGTTTGCCTGCGCAGTTTTACCGTATGGATATTATCCTTTTTACTATGGTGATTATCAATATTATTTTAGCGACGGTTTGTTTTATACCTACGACAATAGTTCATATACAGTGGTTGAACCGCCAATAGGCGCTGAGATAACAGTATTGCCTAATAAAGCCCAGTCGATTGTTATTAACGGGCAACAGTATTATGAACTGAACGGCGTTTATTACCAACCGGTAACCAAAGATGACGGCACTATAGTTTACATGGTGGCAGGCAAGGATGGCGAGTTGAATACAAATTCGGCGGATTATCAGCAGTCACAAGGCCCTCAAATCGGAGACATAGTGAGTCAGTTGCCACAGGATTGCAGGAAGATAAAAGTTAACGGCTCAAGATTATTCGTATCTCCTGACGGTGTATATTATCAACAAGTTGTTGATGCAAATGGGAATATATCTTTTAAAATTGTTGGCCTTCCGTCTGATGAACCGGAACAAAACTAATAGTTTAATATAAAATTTGCAGGGCGAGCTGGTAACAGGGTCGCCCTTTTTATTTATCAGGGAGGCTGATCTTTTGCCGATACTTTAATTATTTAATTTTAGCCTTAAATTTACCGGCACCTATAAGTTATGAAACATTTTTTTTATTTCGGTTTATTTGTATTGATAAGTTTTTCGGCTGTGGCTGCTAAACGCAACGACTTAAAACTATTTTTGGCTGATAATGCTAATATACAATACGTGGGCAGGGTATATTTTTCCAACCGGCACCAACCACGGATATGGGCGCCGGGTGTTTATATAATGGCCAAATTTAAAGGTAAGAAATGCGAAGTTCTGATCAATGATGAGGTGCCGGGTGCAAATAACCACAACTACCTCGAAATTATCATCGACGGTAAAAATCCTTACAGAATAAAGCTTAGTGGTAAAACAAATACGATAAGCTTACCCGACAGCTTATCAGATACAGAGCATACAGTAATGATCTGCAAAGACACCGAATCAAATATCGGGTATATTGATTTTGTGGGATTGAGATGCGAAAAACTGTTACCGCTCCCTTCAAAGCCTAAACGTAAAATAGAATATTTTGGAGATTCCATAACCAGTGGTACAGGAATGGACCTATCCGTAGTACCCTGTGGTGCCGGTGAGTGGTACGATGAGCATAATGCTTATATGAGTTACGGCGCTCAAACATCGCGCAACCTGGATGCGCAATGGCAGTTAACGGCTTTGGCTGGTGTGGGCCTGGTGCACAGCTGCTGTAACATGGACGTTGTTATGCCACAGATATATGATAAGGTCTTTCTGCGCGGAGATACCATTAGCTGGAACTTTAAGAATTATCAGCCTGATGTGGTTACGATATGTTTAGGCCAAAATGACGGGCCGGATCAGGATTCAACAAAATTTTGCAGCACTTATGTGAAATTGATCGGTGATATCAGGCAACATTATTCCAAAGCAGATATTATTTGTCTCACAAGTCCAATGGGCGATCAAAAATTAACGTCCGTATTGCAGCGCTATCTTACAGGCATTACCAATTATATAAATGCAAGAGGTGATAAAAAAGTGTATAAATACTTTTTTTTAAGACAATACCATAATGGCTGCGGCGGCCACCCGGATATGGCAGACCATAAGCTTATAGCAAATGAGCTGACGGCCTATATAAAACAACTAAAAGGCTGGTAAAATAAAATAGCGATGGATTAAGCCATCGCTATATATGTTATTCGTTTAACGTACAGGGTGTTTCTCAGTAGGTTAACACCAATTTTAATTATATCAACTTGTCTGGTGTGATAGGCAAATCCCTAACGCGTTTCCCGGTAGCGTTATAAACCGCATTTGCTACGGCTGCTGCTACACCTATAGTAGCTATTTCACCCATTCCCTTTGCGCCTATCGGGTTAATGTAAGGATCGGGCTTATTTACAAACAACGCTTCCACCTGTGGGATATCTGCCTGCACCGGGACATGGTAATCGGCAAAGTTGTTGTTTATTAAACGGCCATAACGGTGATCAATTATTGCTTCTTCCATCAGAGCCATACCTGTTCCCATTATTGTTCCCCCTTTTATCTGGCTGGAAGCGGTTTTATGGCTGATAATGGTACCGCAATCGGCAACAGAAACTGCTTTATCAACTTTGACCACTCCTGTAGCAGGATGTACCAACACTTTCATAAAATGAACCGACCATGAATACATTGCGTATTTAGCTTGCTCAGGACTGCTATGTGATGTGGTGGTTACCTCAAGCTGTGTAAGGTTATGTTTTTTCAGTATTTGAACGTAATCCATTTTACCAGATTCGGTTGTGCCGTTTAGTTCCCGGAACTTTGCCTGCAATTCCTTACAGGCATCATTAACAGCAGATCCTACTGTTGAAGTGATGGATGATCCACCCTGAGTAGGTGAAGGAGGCAGGGAAGAATCTCCCAAATCAAATTTGATCTTTCCACCCGGTATTCCCATTACATCAGAAGCTATGGATACCATAGCAGTACCTGTCCCCGGGCCGATATCCGTTACTGCAGTTTGTAAAAGGAGCGTACCGTCAGCCATCATTCGGGCCAATACGGTAGCAGAGCCACGATATGCACCGAACATTCCGGCACCCATCCCGTAGCCCACAAGCCAGCCGTTTTTCATAACGCTTCCCGGTTTTTGATTGCGGTTGCTCCATCCAATACGGTCAGCACCAAGTTTATAAGCGTCATTTAAAAACTTACTGGAATAAGGCTTCCCACTCAGGGGATCCGTGTCGGCATAGTTTTTAAGCCTGAGCTCTATCGGGTCCATATTAATCGCATAAGACAATTCGTCTAAAGCGGATTCCAATGCAAAAGCACCTGTTGCTTCACCCGGGCCTCGCATAGGCGTGGGTGTATTTACATTGAGCGAAACAAGTTTATAGCGTGTAGTTACATTCGGACTTGCATACATCAATTGGCTGATGTTAACTGAATTTTCAGTAAAATCCTCGTAAACCGATGTTTGTCCTGCTGCCTCATGTGTAATGCCTACCAGTTTGCCATCCGGTGTGGCTCCCAAACCTATTTTTTGCCAGGTTAACGGGCGATAACCAACCGAAGTAAACATATCTGCACGACTTAAAACGAGTTTAACAGGGCGTTTTACCACTTTAGCCGCTAAAACAGCGGCAATTTCATGCGGCCAGGTACGCAATGCTGCTCCAAAAGCTCCACCAACAAAAGGCGAGGTTACTTGCACATTGTCTGGTGGCAGCTTAAATGCTGTTGCTATACTTTTTTGGGTTGATTTTACTCCCTGTGTCTTATCAAAAACGGTTAATTTATCATCTGCATCCCAGCGCGCAATAATTGCATGCAATTCCATGGGGTTGTGCACTTCGGTCGGAATAAAATATTCCTGTTCAATTTTTACCGGCGCGTTCTTGTAAGCATCGTCCTCACCTCTTGAATAATCTTTACGCGGCGTAAAGCCGTTACTCATATTTTTTATCAGATCGGTTTGATGCGGCTCAACGTTATAAGTTGCAGTTACCAGCGAAGACGCAAATAAAGCTCTTTCAAACGAGTCTGCAATTACCAATGCTATAGGCTGGCCATTAAAATAAATCTGCTCATCATAAAATATTTTTAGCATCCCCTTGGCCTGCGGTTTATCAGTTTGGTATCCCGGAATTTTGGGGGCATTAAGATAAGTGATCACTGACAATACCCCAGGAGCACCTTCAGCTTTTTTTGTATCAAGTGCTTTTATACTGCCTTTGGTAATGGTACTTGGGACTAATACGCCATAGGTTATTCCTTTAACACTATATTCAGCAGAATATTTGGCTTTCCCTGTAACTTTTAACCTTCCGTCAACCCGGCTCATTCCTTCCGGTGATGATGTTTTGTTTAATATTTCGTTTTCCATGTGTTTGTTCATTGGTTTCTTTAGCTCATCCTTCATTGGTGTTATTTCACTACCCTTTAAACTTTATAAGCTTCAACAATTTCTCCTCTTAAATTAGTTGCCTAATCAAGTCAATGCAACCCAATCAACCAGCTTATCAGGAGTGATTGGCAAATTCCTGATTCTTTTGCCTGTTGCGTTATATACGGCGTTGGCTACCGCAGCAGCCATACCGATCAGGGCTATTTCGCCCATCCCTTTTGCGCCTATCGGGTTGATATTGGTATCTGGTTTATTTACAAAAATGGCTTCTATTTGTGGTATGTCAGCATTGACCGGCATGTGGTAGTCGGCCAGGTTATTATTTATCAAACGCCCGTACCGGTCGTCAAAAATAGCTTCTTCCATTAATGCCATACCAATGCCCATAACGGCCCCGCCTATTACCTGGCTGCGCGCTGTTTTCGGGCTGATGATGCGTCCGGAATCTGCAACACAAACTACTTTGCCAAGTTTAATAACGCCCGTTGCAGGATTTACTAATACCGATACAAAGTGCACTGACCATGAATACATGGCGTATTTATCAACTTCACTCCCGGCCTTTGAATCAGTAATTACCTGTAGTTGTGTTAAATGGTGTTGTTTAAGTACTTTGGTATAATTGGGTTTGTCCTCGCCACCGTTGCCAATCAGTTGCTGAAATTTTTCTTTAAGATCTTTGCAAGCCATATAAACTGCGGAGCCCACGCTTGAAGTGATGGTAGAACCACCTTGTTGCGGCGCATTCGGATAAAGGGAATCACCGAGGTCAAACCTTATCTGACTAGCCGGGATACCCATCGTTTCAGATGCTATAGCAACCATGGCTGTAGCTGTTCCCGGGCCAATATCGCTTACGGCTGTTTGTAATACCAAAGTCCCATCTGCCAGCATAGTAGCTTTTACAGTTGCAGGTTCCCTGTCTGCTCCAAATACTCCACCAGACATTCCATAGCCCAGCAACCAGCCATCTTTGGTTACTGATCCGGCTTCCTGCCTGCGTTCCTTCCAGCCAATACCTTCCGCGCCCAATTTATATGCATCTTTCAGGTTTTTTCCTGAGAACGGCTTGCCGCTTTCAGGATCGGTTTCGGCATAGTTCTTTAAACGTAGTTCTATTGGGTCGATTTTGAGTTTGTAGGACAGCTCATCCAAAGCTGATTCAAGTGCAAAAGCGCCGGTAGCATCACCGGGACCACGCATCCATGTGGGTGAGCCTACATCGAGCCCGAGTATTTTGTTGCTTGAATTTACATTGGGGGACGCATATAGTGACCGGCTAATATTTGTGGGGCCTTCTGCAAAATCTTCATAGGTAGATGTTTGGCCTACTGCGTGGTGAGTAATACCCACCAGCTTTCCGTCAGCAGTGGCGCCTATCCCAATTTTTTGCCAGGTAAGCGGCCGGTAACCCACCGATGTAAACATATCGGCCCTGCCTAAAACTAACTTAACCGGTCGTTTAACAACCTTAGCTCCGATGATTGCCGCAACTTCGTGAGGCCAAACCTGTAACGCACTACCAAAAGCGCCACCAACAAATTTGGAATTAACCTGCACGTTTTCTACCGGTATATGAAATAGCTTGGCAATGTTACTTTGCGTATCCTTTACGCCCTGCGTTTTATCCCAAACGGTTATTTTATCGGCTGCATCCCATTTGGCTATCAACGCATGCAACTCCATCGGGTTATGCACTTCGCTGGGTAACATGTATTCCTGCTCAACTATTATTGGAGCAGATTTAAAAGCATCAACGGTGCCCCGTTTATATTCGGTGTCATCATGTGTTGAGACAGCCTTGCCAAGGTTATCTTTTAAATTGGTAATATGTTTTCCGGCAATATATTGTGCATTTACCAATGAAGCGGCGAATAATGCACGTTCAAAAGTATCAGCAATTACAAGGGCAACAGGTTGCCCGTTGTACAGAATCTGGTCGTCATAAAAAACCTTGACCGGCCCTTTAACTGCAGGTTTTCCCGGATCGGTTGCCACCTGGTAACCCGGCACTTTTGGCGAGTTTAAGTGGGTGACCACTGCTAATACCCCCGAAGCGCGTTCAGCCTTTTTGGTATCGATGGATTTGATCTTTCCTTTGGTGATAGTGCTTCCAACCAAAACACCGTAGACTAAGTCTTTTATGGCAAACTCAGCCGAATATTTGGCAGCACCGGTTACTTTTAACCGGCCGTCTACGCGGCTGAGACCATCATTTACAGATGGCTGTTTTTTGTCATTAGTCATTTTGGTAGTTGATTTATTGATGGTACCCGTTATTTAACAACACCATTCACTAAACT
>JAQNCM010000590.1 GCA_029237615.1 Mucilaginibacter sp. | reverse complement strand
GTTTTTAGCTGTGCTGCTCGGCTTGCCGCTGGGTATTTTGATAGCACGCAGGGCCAGGTTATCCGGTACGGTTTTAGGCATAGCCGGTATTTTACAAACCATACCCAGCATTGCCCTATTAGGGTTTATGATCCCGCTTTTAGGCATTGGCGCTAAACCTGCCATCGTGGCGTTACTGTTATATGCGCTGTTGCCTATTATTCGCAATACCTATACAGGTATTACCGGGGTTGATGCTGCCGTAAAGGAGGCCGCTGTAGCAATGGGAATGAACAACCGGCAAATACTGCTTAAAGTAGAATTACCCTTAGCTATGCCCGTTATATTAGCCGGCATACGTACTGCTACAGTGATTAACGTGGGTGTGGCAACACTGGCATCCTACATTGCGGCCGGCGGCTTGGGCGAGTTTATATTTGGCGGCATTTCGTTAAACAATACCAATATGATACTGGCCGGCGCCATACCGGCCGCTTTATTAGCTATTATTTTTGATTTCCTGTTATCGCGGGTACAACACCTCAACCTAAAAAAATAAAAACTGCTACGGTAGCCTTGCCGGTACTGCTCTTGCTGCTGTCGTCATTTTACTTTATTCCCACTGCTTACGGAAGCAAGCTTACCGCAGGTTTCACACCGGAGTTTATGGGGCGACAAGATGGCAACCTGGGCCTGCAAAGCAAATACGGCTTAAAAATTCATACCATCGTGATCAGCGACGCGGTAATGTATAAGGCTGCCTATGAAAAACAACTGGATGTGATCAGCGGCTACTCAACCGATGGTCGTTTGAAGGCCTATGGTCTGGTAGTGTTGCGTGATGATAAGCATATCTTCCCGCCTTATTATGCGGCGCCTATCGTACGCGATGACGCTCTCAGGAAATTCCCGGAGCTGGAAAAAACATTAAATCTGCTATCAGGTAAAATAAATGATAACGTGATGACGGAATTAAACTACCGCACTGATTATCTTCACCAAAGCCCGGAGCGGGTAGCGAAAGATTTTTTAACTGCTCAAAATTTATGGCGTCCCGAACGCAATGGCAATACTGGCATTGTGCGGATTGGTTCTAAAATTTTTGGCGAACAATATATACTGGCCAATATGTACAGCATGCTGATAAAAGGCTATACCGATTATGATGCCACTACAAAAACAGGGCTGGGTGGTACCAAAATATGCTTTGACGCCTTAACCAATAACCAGATTGATTTTTACCCGGAATATACGGGTACGGGTTTGCTGGCTATATTACAACCGAATGTTAAAACCGTTGATTCATTAGCGGGCAATAAAGATGAAACCTATAATTATGTTAAAGCTGAGTTTGAAAAAAGATACCAGGTAAAATGGTTACAACCTATAGGTTTCAATAATGCTTATGCTTTAATGATGCGGCAAAAACAAGCCGCCGCCTTAAATGTTAAAAGTATATCAGATCTAAAAAAGTATTTGGAAACAAAATAATTAAATGGATATAGCTGACTGTTATCAAAAAGTTCGCCAGCGTACTGAAATGATCTGCTCCCCGTTGCAAACGGAGGATTATGTAGTTCAGCCCGTGGCGGATGTGAGTCCGCCTAAATGGCACATCGGGCACACTACCTGGTTTTTTGAAACTTTTATCCTGAAGCCATATTTTATGGGCTACCAGGAATATAATCCTGACTACAATTTTGTATTTAACAGCTATTATGAAACGGTTGGCAACCGGGTGATACGTACTGACAGGGGTAATTTAAGCCGCCCAACGGTCAATGATACTTATCGTTACCGCGAATATGTGGATGAGGCCATGCTTAAGTTTTTATGTGAGGAACCATCTGCAGAAATTAAAGACCTGTTGGTGCTTGGCCTTAATCATGAAGAGCAGCACCAGGAACTTTTATACACCGATATCAAATACATTTTGGGCCACAACCCGCTGTTTCCGGCTTATGATAAAACCTATGCTTCCCCAAAGGCGGAAACCGCTAAAAGCGATAAATTTATCAGATTAAACGAGGGCGTGTACGAGATCGGTTTTACGGGCGAAGGCTTTTGTTTTGACAATGAATTAAACCGGCATAAAGTTTATTTAAACGCTTTTGAAATCAGCCCTAACCTGGTAACCAATGCTGAATACCTATCTTTTGTCAATATTGGCGGGTATCATGATTTTCGTCACTGGCATGCCGAGGGTTGGGATTGGGTGAAAAACAATCAGGTTGAAGCGCCATTATACTGGCATTTAATTGATGGTGAATGGTACCATTATACCTATCATGGTTTAGAACCACTTAATCTTAAAGAACCAGTTTGCCATATTAGTTACTTTGAGGCTTATGCCTATGCAGCTTGGCGTGGCCTTAGGCTGCCCACGGAATTTGAATGGGAGGCCGCGGCCAATCAATTTAAATGGGGCAAATACTGGGAATGGACCGAAAGTTCCTATCTGCCATATCCGGGGTTTGTAAAAGCACCCGGCGCTATTGGCGAGTATAACGGTAAGTTTATGGTTAATCAAAAAGTATTGCGCGGTGCATCAGAGGTGACTACGCCTGGGCATAGCCGGATTACTTACCGTAATTTTTTTCAAACACATTTACGATGGCAGTTTACCGGCATCAGGCTTGCCCGCTAACTGCTTCAAAAAAAATTAAAAACATGCAAGTATCAACCCAAACTGAAACCAAACAGTCACCCGATAAAACCAGGCAGTTTTACCAGGATGTGATAACCGGATTGCAGGCATCGCCGAAATATTTAAATTCTAAATATTTTTATGATGCCAATGGTGATAAGCTGTTCCAGGAGCTGATGAATTGTGACGAATATTATCCAACCAATTGTGTACTGGAAATATTTGCCCAACAAACTGCCGAAATGGCCGCTGCAATAATGGCCGGCGAAGCATTTGACCTCATAGAGCTGGGCGCTGGCGATGCCATGAAATCGAGCTACCTGCTTAAATACCTGTTACAGCAAAAAGCAGATTTTACCTATATGCCTATCGATATATCCAATAATGTAATATCCTATCTCAACATTACACTTCCTGTAATTTTACCCGGCCTGCAAATAACCGGCTTAAACGGCGAATATTTTGATATGCTCAAAAAAGCAGTGGCGACTTCAAAAAGACATAAGGTGGTACTATTCTTAGGCTCAAATATTGGCAACATGCCCGTAAACGAAGCGATAGCTTTTTGCAGCGAAGTACGGAAACACTTATC
>JAQNCM010000692.1 GCA_029237615.1 Mucilaginibacter sp. | reverse complement strand
TCGGCCCCGGTGCTGGCGACGGTTCCCTCCATCCCCGGCTCGAGGCCAGAGTCCTTGAGGTAGTGCAGGAGGTCCTCGGCCTCGTTCTCGAGCCTCAGGATCGTCACCTGCGAGCCGATCTCGCAGTCGGCCAACGGCACTCCGTCGATCCGGGCGCCGACCTTGATCGGGTGCCCGTGCGGGCATGTCGTGGCGTCGCCGACGGCCGAGCGCACATACGCCTCAAAGCGCGGCGTCATTGCGTGCTCCAAGTGCTCGGCCTCCTCGTGCACGTCATCCCATGGCACGCCGACAACGTCGGTGAGGAACCGCTCGATCATCCGATGACGCGAGACGATCCGCTCCGCGTGCGCGCGTCCCTCCTCGGTGAAGCTGATTACGCGATCGGCGTCCCGTTGGATGTAGTTGTCGCGCTCCAGCCGGCCGATCATCTGCGAGACCGTCGGTGCCGAGAGTTGCATCGCGCGGACGAGGTTGGCGGCGGTCATCGGCAGGCCGGCCTCGAACAGCCAGAACAGGCTCTGGAGATACTCCTCTTCGCCCTCGGTCGCCTGGCTCTCGGACACGTTCCTGATCGTATCGTTCGTTTTGGGGACATCCCCTGATCGTCCGCATGAGGCTAGGATCGCGTCGATGACGCTGCCGCTGAAGCCCGGGATCGAGCCGCAGTTGGCGCGAGCCAAGCGCGAGCTGCCGCGTGGCGAGCGGTGGGCCTACGAGCCCAAGTACGACGGCTTCCGGGCGATCGCCTTCGTCGACGGCGACGAGGTGATGCTTCAGTCCCGCAGCGGCAAGCCGCTGTCGCGGTACTTCCCGGAGCTGAAGTTTCCCCCTGGGCGATATGTGCTCGACGGCGAGATCGTGATCGACGACGACGCCGACCCGACCCAACCCAAGCAGGATTTCGACGCCCTCCAGAACCGCATCCATCCTGCGGCGTCGCGGATCGCAATGCTGGCCGAACAGACGCCGGCGCATTACATCGCCTTCGACCTGCTCGCGCGCGACGACGAGTCGCTGCTCGCGCGGCCGTTGTCGGAGCGCCGCGCAGCGCTGGAGGCGTTGGTTCGCGAGCCGATCTCGGTGACGCCGCTGACGGTCGATCCGGACCAGACCGAGCCGTGGTTCCGCTACGGCGAGGGCGTGGTGGCCAAGGACCTGGACGCGCCCTACCGCCCCGGCGAGCGAACCGGAATGGTCAAGGTCAAGCGCGTGCGCACGATCGATGCCGTGGTCGCCGGTTACCGCCCGGGCAAGGAGTCCGGCACGGTCGGCTCGTTGATCCTGGGCCTCTACGACGACGCCGGCACGCTGCACATCGTCGGTCACTCTTCGGGCCTGCGGGCCTCCGAGAAGCGCGCGCTGGTCGATCGTCTGGCGCCGTATGAGACTGGTGACCGCGGCCACGGCGATCCGTCGCGGTGGAAGAGTGAGAAGGAGCTCGAGTGGGTCTCGCTTCGCCCCGAGTTGGTCGTCGAGGTGACGTTCGATCACGCCAGTGGCGGGCGCATCCGCCACGGCACCAAGATCCTGCGCTGGCGCGAAGACAAGCCGCCGCGGGAGTGCGCGCTGGCGCAGATGGACTCCTGACGCCGGCGCGTGGTAAGTGCATTCGAGGCTGCGCTCGTTGCCACAGAGCGTCCGCGCTGACACACTGTGGCGAGTAACGGCCTAGCCAGGACTGGACGAGGCCGGACGGATTCCCCGCACTCGGGCCAAGTTGGAGGGGCAATGCCAGTACAGGAGGGCCGCCGTGCCGCAGTCGCGCCGCGCGTTTCCGAGCCGGGCCCGCACGCACCGGCGTCCGCCAGGCGCAGCCGGGAGGCGGAGCGCCGCCGCCGGGCGGCGGGCCGCCGGCAGCAGATCCTTCTGCCACTGGTTGCGCTGCTCGCCCTGATCGCCGGCGGGATCGCCGCGGTCGCCCTGGCCAGCCAGCCCGAGACGGCCAAGCTTCAGCGTGCCGTGAGCTCGCTAGAGGTCCAGCTCACGGCGTCGCGCCAGCAGATTGCCGCGCTCGAGTTGGCGGTCCGCGCCACGGCCTCGCGGGGAAACGTGGCCCGCTTGCGTCGAAGTCTGGCTCGACTGCAGAACGACGTCTTCAGCACGCAGGCCAGCATCGTGCCGCTGCAGGCTGAGGTGCTGGCCCTCCGGGTCTGCCTCCCGCAGCTCCAGCAGGAACTGATCGGCCTGAGCGTCCGCAGAGGCCGCTTGCGGTCTCCGGCGGCTCTGTCGGCGGGGTGCTCGCAGATGCTCACCGGTCAGTCGGGCTTTTGATCGCCTGCAGCGTATAGCTGTGCGGCAGACGCCAGGGCCGATCGATCAGTCGCCATTCGCCGAGGTCGTCGCGCTCCATCTGGCCCGTCAGCGCTTCCCAGGGCACGCTGTCGTGCTCAACCAGACCGGTGGTCTGCATCCCGCAGTCCAGCAGCGCCGTGATGATCTCGCTGAGGCCGTGGTTCCAGGTGTGCGTGACGTTGTGCTCGAACGTCGCGTCGGTTTCCACATACGTGCCCGGGTCGTCCTCGACCGTCGGCTCCTCGCGCTCGAAGTACGGATACTCGGCCACCAGCAGGCCGTCGGTTCGATCGGCGAGTGTCCACAACATCGGGTGCCCCTCGCGGATGAACAGCCGCCCCCCCGGCGCCAGCAGCTCCGCGACGACCTCGGCCCACCGCCGGACCGACGGCAGCCAGCACAACGCTCCGATTCCGGTGAACACGAGGTCGAACGCCTCGCTGCCGAGGGCTTCGACCGCTCGATACACCTCCGCTTCGACGAAATTCACCTCCGCCCCCGCGTGCGCCGCCAGCTGCCGAGCTTGCTTCAGCGACGCCGGCGAGAGGTCGAGGCCCGTCATCCGGGCGCCGAGCCGGGCCAATGAGATCGTGTCCGTGCCGATGTGACACTGAAGATGGACGCCTCGCAGCCCGCGAACGTCACCGAGTCGCGGCAGGTCGAAACGGACCACGTGACTGAGGAACGACGGGTCCTCGATGAACGCGCGCACGGCATAGTCCACCGACGCCGCATGGGCGTCCGCGCGCTCGTCCCAGCTGGCTCGGTTGACCTCCAGATACCGGTCCACGGTTCAGGCGGCGTCGAGAATCGCTCGCGCCGAACGGCGAACGTCATCCTCGGTCGTGGACCAGTTGGACACCGAGACGCGGAGCGCGTGGCGCCCGCGCCACGTCGTACCCCCGAGCCAGCAGGTGCCGTCGGCTTGGATCCGGGCGAGGTGCTCCGGGGAGCCCGCCACCAGAACCTGGTTCAGCACGACCTCGTTCAGCACCTCGAGGCCGCCCTCTTCAAGCAGGCCGGCCATCAGCGTCGCGTGCGCGCAGCAACGCTCGACGAGGTCGGCGACTCCCCGCCGCCCGAGTGAGCGCAGGGCCGCGTACAGGGGGATCGCGCGTCCGCGGCGCGAGGCCTCGGGGACGAACTCAGCCGGCTCTCGCCGGCCGCTGCGAGCCAGGTAGGCCGCGCTGAGCGCAAGCGCGTCGGACAGCGCCTCGGCCGGCTTGACGACCGCCACCGCGCAGTCATAGGGCACGTTCAGCCACTTGTGGGCATCGGTCGCCCAGGAGTCGGCGTGCTCGCGTCCGGCCACCAGGTGCTCGTGGCGTGGTGACGCGGCGGCCCAAAGACCGAACGCGCCGTCGATGTGCAGCCACGCACCGTGCTCGCTCGCCGCCTCGGCGATCGGTCGGAGCGGGTCGCAGGCACCGGTGTTGACATTGCCGGCTTGCGCACACACCAGCACGGGCCCGTCCGCTCCGCGCAGCGCGGCCTCGAGGGCGACCGGATCGATCGCGCCGTTGGCGTCGACGGCCACGTGCTGCACACGGTTTTGCCCGAGCCCGAGGAACCGCAACGCCCGAAGCACGGTGACGTGCACCTCCTCGCCGACCAGCACCTGAATCGGCGGGGCGCCGAACAGCCCCTGCTCCTCGACGTCCCACCCGAGTCCACGCAGCAGCCGGCCGCGCGCGGCGGCCAGACAACTGAAGTTCGCCATCTGCGCCCCGGTGACAAAGCCGACGCCAGCCTCGGCGGGAAGT
>JAQNCM010000690.1 GCA_029237615.1 Mucilaginibacter sp. | reverse complement strand
GTGGTCGGTCCAGCGAGACCAGGAGCACACGATGACTGAACACGCGTACGGCACACCGCGGCGGGCCGGCTCAGCCGGCTGCCTCGCGGGCGTTTCGTCGTTTCTGATCGCCGGCCTGCTGATCACGGGCTGCGGCGGCGGATCGGGGTCTGCGACCGTCGCGCGCCTTCCCGGACACGGCGGCCAGGACCATCCGCCGGCGCCGCCGATCACGCTTGCACAGAGCGATGCCGCGATGGTCAGGTTTGCCCGCTGCATGCGCGCTCATGGGGTGCAGATGTCCGATCCGTTCCACCGGCCGGGACACTCCGGGCTGTCGATCGATCTCCCTACGCGAGACGCCACCACGCAGGCCGCTTACGGCTCCTGCGTCCCACTGATCCAGCCGCTCGTGCAGGCCAAGCTGCGAGGCGCCGCGACTGCCACGGCGCCGCTGCTCGGCGCGCTTACGATTTACGCGCGGTGCATGCGGGCCCATGACATCAGCATGCTCGACCCGACCCCGCAGGGAGCGCTGAGTCTCGGCCGCGCCCCGGGGATCAGCAGTGACTTCGGTCGCTACTCGCCACAGTTTCGTACGGCCGACGGGGCGTGCCGGCACGTACTTCCCGCGAGCATCCACGACGATGGGACCGGGCCATGACCGCCGCTCGCCTCGCGCGCCCGATCATGCTGCTCGGCGCGGTGATCGTCGGATCGGTCGTCGCGTTGTCGCTGAGGGGCGGCGCGTCCGCCCCCGCCGCGCCCGCGCCCCCGCCGGTCACGACCGCGACGATCGTCCGCACCGACCTGCGAACCTCGGTACTGACAGGGGGCATGCTCGGTTACGCGCCCGCGGCCCCGGTGATCAACCAGCTCAGCGGGACCTATACGCAGCTCCCCGGGGTGGGGACGAGCGTCACCTCCGGAGGAACGCTCTACCGCGTCGACAACTTCCCGGCGGTATTGATGACGGGAGCGACGCCCGCGTGGCGTGCGTTCGCGCTCGGGATGACCGACGGCCCGGATGTGACCGAGCTGCAGTCCAACCTGATCGCGCTCGGTGATGCAGACGGGCTGCTGACGGTGCCGACCGGCCGTTACGACTGGCTCACCGCCGATGCCGTCGAGCGCTGGCAGGAGGCCGAGCATGAGCCCGTCACGGGCGCGATCGCGCTCGGCCAGATTGTGTTCGAGCCTTCGGCCGTGCGCGTCGGCGCGGAGAGCGTCGCCCCGGGCCAGGCCGCAGCGCCGGGGCAGCTGCCGTATCAGACGACCACCGTCTCGCGGACGGTCAGGGTCCCGCTGAATCCCAACCTGCCCGCGGTCAGCCTCGGCGAGCGAGTGCCGATCATCCTCCCCGCGGGCATCACTGTGCCCGGCAGGATCACGGCGATCGGGCCGGCGGCGCCGGCGACCGCATCGGGCTCCACGGGTGGGGCGCGCTCGCAGGCCTCGGCGCAGCTCACGGTCACGCCGCTTCGGCCGGCCGCCACCGGGACCGGAACCGACGTCGCGGTCCAGGTGTCGCTCACCACCAGCTCGGTGCGCGGCGTGCTGGCCGCGCCGGTGTCGGCCCTGCTGGCGCTCGCCGGCGGCGGATACGGCGTCGAGGTGGTGGAGCCATCGGGCATCCACCACCTTCTCGGCGTGCAGACCGGCGTGTTCGCGGGCAGCCAGGTTCAGATCAGCGGCACGGGCATCGAGCCGGGCACGAAGGTCGTCGTCGCCCAATGACCGCGCTCGAGCTCATCGACGTCACCAAGACCCACGCCGGCTCGCCTCCGGTGCACGCGTTGCGCGGGGTGACGCTCACGATCGACGACGGTGAGCTGGCGGCTGTGATCGGGCCCTCAGGCTCGGGCAAGTCGACGCTGCTGGCGATCGCCGGCACGCTGGAGCGCCCCACGTCCGGCTCGGTCAAGGTGGCCGGCGCGAACGTCGCCGATCTCTCCGAGCGCGCCCTTTCCGGGATACGCGCGGAGCGGATCGGGTTTGTGTTCCAGCAGTTCGTCCTGATCCCGAGCCTCCCCGCGCTCGAGAACGTCGCGGACGGACTCCTGTACCGCGGGATTCCCGCCAGCGAGCGGAGAGCGGCCGCCGCCGAGGCGCTCGAGCGGGTCGGCCTCCGGGCGCGGCAGACGCATCGGCCCGGCGAGCTGTCCGGCGGAGAGCGCCAACGGGTGGCGATCGCTCGCGCGATCGTCGGGCGCCCCGCGATCGTGCTCGCCGACGAACCGACCGGCAATCTCGACACCGTCACCGGCCGCGAGATCCTCCAACTGCTGGCCGAACTGGGCGACGCCGGGACCACGATCGTGGTCGTCACGCACAACCCTGAGATCGCCGATGCGGTCCCGCGGATCGTCCGGCTCCGCGACGGGATCGTCGAGCACGACACGTGCGCGCAATGAGACGGACCCGCGACGCCGATACGAGCACCGGTCACAGCCGCCTCCGGGTCGTTGATTTCCTGCCGCTGGCGGTGCTCGGACTCCGCAGCCGACCGACTCGAGCACTCCTGTCCGCGGCCGGGATCGCGGTGGGGATCGCCACGATGGTCGCCGTGCTGGGAATCGCCACCTCCAGCCGCGCCCAGCTCGTCGCG
>JAQNCM010000081.1 GCA_029237615.1 Mucilaginibacter sp. | reverse complement strand
TAGCAAGTTTTACGAATACCGGTTTGCAAAATATCAACTTTAAGCACTGTAAAATAAGCGGTGTAAATTTCAGCAAAAGCCGTGATTTTTTATTTGAAGTGCACTTTGAAAACTGCATCCTGGACAATGCTATCTTTTATAGAAAGAAAAATAAAAAAGCGACTTTTAGGGATTGCTCAATGATAGAAACAGATTTTACAGAAGCAGATTTAACCGATGCGAAGTTTGATGACTGTAATATGAACCGCGCATTTTTCAGCAATACGGTTTTAAAAAATGTCGATTTAAGCAGCTCCTATAATTTTATCATCGATCCCGACAACAATAACATTAAACAAGCAAAATTTTCTTTACAGGGTTTGCCGGGGTTGCTGGCAAAGTATGATATAAGGATTGGGTGAAGTGTTAGACTTAGTTTTCAAAACTTCGTAAGTGTTTGTTATACAAATAATAAAGAATGCAAACAAGATTTTTGATGTTGTTGTTAATTTCTTTTCTTCCGCTAACGCAGGAACAGAAAGTGGATTCCATTCCCCCTGCTGCAAATAAATTGATTCATGCCTATAAGGATTGCATCACCGGCTATGCTAATAACTATATCATTTTTAAAGATAAAACTAAAATGATATGGGATGATGGTATAAAAGCCAAATCCTTTAAAGCTATGCTGGACGCCCCCGACCTTAAAGATATGTTTGCTCAAAAATATCCCATTGGATTGCAAATGGTACCTCCTGCAACGAACTTCGATCCTGGGAGGATAAGGAATGAGCCGTTCTTTTTAAAGATTTATGGTAGGACTAAAAAGGAAGTAGAAAAGAACTTAACAGAAATAACCTGGTGCCCAAAATTGGTTGGCCAAAAAATTATGATTACAAAAATTAATGGCATCGATAAAAAGCTGATGCAGATATCAAAGGAGCTGGATGAACATCCCGAATTAAAAAAATACCTTACTAATATTGGCGGCACCTTTATCTGGAGAAACATAAGCGGAACAAACCGTCATAGTATGCACAGTTTCGGTATGACGGTTGATATCAACACCGAGTATTCCGATTATTGGCAATGGGCGTGCAAATGCACAGATGAGAATGCAGTTATTAAATATAAAAATAGAATACCTCAAATAATTGTAGATATATTTGAAAAACAGGGCTTTATCTGGGGCGGCAAATGGTGGCATTACGATACGATGCATTTTGAGTACAGGCCGGAACTAATTCAATAAAAATGAGGGTTACTATCATATCCATGGTTTTGTTAGTATTCGGCAGCTTTATTTCAGCCGATACTGTGCTCACGCGTTTTAGTGCCCCGATAGGTTACAGGCAGGTAAAAGCGCCTTCCGGAAGCTTTGCCGAATATTTGCAAAGCCTCCCGCTAAAAGCAGCGAATACACATACATTAACCTATAAAGGAGAAGTTGCCCGGACGGATGTATATACCGCAGCTGTTGTTGATATGAGTGTTGATAATGAAGATCTGCAGCAATGTGCTGATGCCATAATGCGTTTGCGCGGCGAATACCTTTATCGGCAAAAAAAGTATGATGCCATCGCGTTTCATTTTACAAGTGGGTTTCGTTGCGATTATATTCATTATGCCGAAGGCTACCGATATCATAATGACCATTGGGTATTTAAAGTGAAAAAGGATTATGGGTATGAAAATTTTATGCGTTATATGCGGTTAGTTTTTGCCTACGCCGGAACGCTCTCACTTGATAAGGAATTGAATGCCGTTAAAAATCCCAATGAGTTAAAGACAGGGGATGTCTTTATTCATGGCGGTTCACCGGGACACTGTTTTATAGTGATGGATGTTGTGGAGAATAGCCAGCATAAAAAGCAATTTCTTTTAGCCCAGAGCTTTATGCCAGCTCAAAACATCCAAGTATTACAATACGGTTCGCCCTGGTTCAGTGTAGATGTAAAAAGCGACATTTTATATGGCGAATTAATTAGTCCGGTGTATCTGAAAAGGTTTGATTGACTACGGTCCTATTAATCTCTTTCGTTAACTTTTTCCAGGCAATTTATAAACTCTTCTGTGTTTATATTTCCCACTGATTTTCCTTTTACGATAGTGGCGATACCTGCAGTGCTTTTGTGCAGTTGAAGCCTCTCTTTAAAAAGATGTGCCTCGTCTGAATGTATAAAGCGTGAGAGGTTTTTAAGGCTTTCCTTCCTGCACACGTTTTCAACGCCTGCTTCAAATACAATTAAATGCACCTGTTTTTTGTGATGTTCAACATCAATTTTAAGGTCGTCATTAAGTATCAAATCTGTCATTTTAAATTATATAACATGCTTATAGTCAGCAATCAGGTGCTGTGATTTTAAAATATATCAGGGTGATTAGCAAGGTAATTTATAAAAAATAATAATCCACACTGATATTGCACATGTGTTAATAACTTTCGTGGGTGAAAGTGGGGGAAAGTGGTAAAAGAAGTCTATTTTTACACTACAATTAATGCCAAAGTTTTAAAATGTCCTATTTAACCGGCGAGTTTGAGTGTAAACTAGATAACAAAGGGCGTATGACGATCCCTGCGGGACTCAAAAAAAAGCTTCCAGAAGCTGATACTGAGGGCCTGGTGATCAATCGCGGCTTTAAAAAGTATCTCGTTATTTACA
>JAQNCM010000060.1 GCA_029237615.1 Mucilaginibacter sp. | reverse complement strand
TTGATGGATGCAGGTCTTTTTTCATTTTATTTTTATTCCTTATAAAAGAGGTGCAAATGTAGTGTTTTATTTTAAATATGGAAAGGGATTTTTTTAATTTTTGTGATTGGGTTTAGGAACAACATTTCAACATCTCAACATTTCAACTTCCAGCCTTACAACAAAAACAACTCACTCTCTTCGGCTGTAAACTTTCTTAAAAATGAAATTCCCCACCTTTTTCCGGTAATGCATTACATCAAAATCGTAATTAAATTTATTTGGGGTGATGGCGTTAATCCCTGAATAATCATAAATATTCTCTTGACCAAAAACAGCGTCGAGGGTGGCCCGGTCAGCAGGGTTTAGTTTTAGCTGGTTGTACAATGGCGCAATAACAATTTTATACCGGGTTTGGTGTTTTTGCAGCAAAGCCATTATATGCTGCAGGCTTGCCAACTGGGCGCTCTTTATTTGCGGGGAACTAAATTGCTGAACAACTGGCCGGTCATAAAATTTACCTAACGTATTTTTATAGTAGCCTACGCTATCGGCCTTAATCTTACTTTCAGAATTTACCTCAAAATCGTTATTAACCGGGTCCCAGTCGTTTGCCGTCATCCCGACAAATCCATCCATATAAGGCCTTTGTTTATGAAAAATTTTATAATCTATACTGGTAAGCATCATGTTAGGGTCGTGTAAATAATTGATATAGTGGTCTATATAATAATTCCACTTCGGGGCGCGGGTTATGACATAGTAGTCGCCGGTTATTTTGCCCGATGTAAAGGAATAGTCGAGGTCGAATACAAAAAATGCATTATTGATGTGGTCTTTTAACGAATCAATCATGTTCATTTTACGGTACATCCCCTCAACGCATTCATCCCAGGCGCCATAGGAAAAGGGGACGCTGTTCTTTGGTAAATATTTCGACCAATCCCTGGCAGTATGTGCGGTTGCCCGCGAACTGCCAAAAATAAACGAATCATAATGGTATTTCGGCTCATTGCGCAGGTATAGTTTTGTTGATATATCGCCCCGCGACAGCATCTGTATATCAAAAGCATGCAGCTGGTGGAAAGGCATATCCTGGTACGGATCGCTTATGATATAACCAATGGTTACCAAAATGAGCGGCAAACAAAACAGTAATATTTTAATCAATAACTGCTTCATGGCTTAAAACTGAAAATAGATAAACTGCCTGCTTGCAGCACTATATAGCACCAGCACAAAAAGGAAAATGTAATAAACAGACCATCGTAGCAAAAAGGGTTGCTTTCGAAGCACCTGAATAAGGTTAATGCGGCTTTGCAGCAGGTGAACAATCTCCAGAAAAACGATTGAAGCTACAGCTAAAACCAATTCGCTGCCTATTAAACCCAGGTTAAGGGTTGAGGGTTGATGACGTACAAGGTTCAAAATATCTGTGGTAGTATTTAAAAGCATGCTCTTGATTATATAAAGGGCAACCCCAATGCTTTTTGCCCTGAAAAACACCCATGCCAGGCAAACCAACGCGAAAGTTACCAGCGTTTGCAGTACCGTATTCAGTTTAGGGAATTTATTTAAACCTATGAGTTTACTCAACCGCGTCCGGATATCCAACGTAAGCTCACCAATTATAAAATAGAATCCATGCAGCGCACCCCAAACCACAAAGGTAAGGCTGGCGCCGTGCCATAGTCCGCTGATTAAAAACACAATCATGATATTAAGGCACCACCTGCTAACAGGCACCCGGTTGCCCCCAAGCGGAATATACACATAATCTTTAAACCAGCTGGAAAGGGATATATGCCACCTTCCCCAAAATTCCTTAATGGTTTTAGCGTGATAAGGGCTATTAAAGTTCCGCATTAGTTTAAAACCCATCACTTTGGCTATACCTATTGCCATATCCGAATAACCGGAAAAATCGCAGAAAATTTGAATAGCAAAAAATACCGTTGCAATAACAAAGCTTAACCCGTGGTGATGGTAAGGGTCGTTATAAACGTTATCCACCAAACTGCCAAGCCTGTCGGCAATTACTATTTTTTTAAACAAGCCCCATGCCATCAGCTTTAAACCGTCTGTAATGCGGATGTAATCAATGTAATGTTCCTCATCAAACTGGTGCAGTAAGTTTTGCGGCCGCTCTATAGGACCGGCTACCAGTTGCGGATAAAACATTACGTAAAGCGCGTATATACCAAAATGCCGTTCGGCCCGCTGCTTACCGCGAAAAACCTCGATGGTATAACTCATGGCCTGGAAGGTGTGAAACGACAGGCCGATGGGCAATAATATGGAAAGGTAAGGTAAAGGGTTAACATGCCCTGTCCGCTGAAACAGTGCCGAAATACCATCGTTAATAAAGTTATAATATTTAAAAATGGCTAAAATGCCAATATTGGCCGCAAGGCTGCATAACAAAAAGAGTTTCCTGGTCTTTCCTTCGGCCTGTTCAATTAGTATACCGGCAAAGTAATCTATAACAATTGTAAAACCGAGTATCAATATATAAACCGGCACAAAGGCCATATAAAAATAACAACTGCTTGCCAGTAAAAGCACCCATCTGAATTTATAGGGCAAAAGAAAATACAGTACGGTTACTATGCTGAAAAAGAAGAAAAAGCTAATAGAATTAAACAGCATCAGGGTATTTTATCTGTAATATACAATTTAGCACTTACGCAAACGCAACATACGCAAGTTTTTTTCAATAGCGTTAGTCTAATGCATTGAAAAAAAAATCATCTGGAAATCGATATTCAATTTCAGGTCACCTACAAAATCGGTACAGCCACTTTTAATTAATGGAGCTGAAATAATATCTTTAGCAGTCTGGTGCTGCCAAACTCTTATTGTCTTGGTTTTTACGAAAATCGCACCCAGTATTTACAATTGAGAAGCATACTAAAGTTAAAAAGGGAATGTATTTCATTCGGGTAAGGTTAATAAATAATTTAAACAACTATATTTAAACAATCTCCTGGCACAACTCGATCAAAACCCCATTCGTACTCTTCGGATGCACAAAACAAACCAGTTTATTATCAGCGCCGGGCTTGGGCACGTCATTTAAAAGCACAAAGCCTTCTTTCTTAAGGCGTTCCATTTCGGCATAAATATCATCTACCTCAAAAGCAATATGGTGGATCCCCTCCCCTTTTTTGGCAATAAATTTGGCTATCGGGCTATTCTCTGACGATGCTTTCAGCAGCTCAATTTTATTGGGCCCGCATTGTAAAAAAGCTGTTATAACACCTTCTGAAGCCACTTCTTCGGTTTTGTAGACTTGTGAATTCAATAGTTTTTGATAAGTGATTGCGGCAGTTTCGATGTCATTTACCGCTATACCAATATGCTCTATCTTGTTCATGTCCAAATATTGTAAATTATTGGCGGGTTAAGGGTATTTTAGCCTTATTTTTAATGATTTTAAATAAACTTTACATACCTTTGTTTCGTTAATGTTAAAAGCTATGAACCTTCCAATATATTTAGATAATAACGCTACCACACCTATGGATCCGCGTGTGCTTGAGGCGATGCTGC
>JAQNCM010000043.1 GCA_029237615.1 Mucilaginibacter sp. | reverse complement strand
CATAAATACAATACGCTCGAATCTGAGTTTAGATTTTTCCCAACAAATGGCGAATGTAAAAACAGCTTTATCAACTTCTTCGGTGAAGTTGATGTAGATAAATCATACCTGGAATCAAAAAATCCCTTTATATCAAGTGACCTCAGCTTTTATCAGTACCCCGAAGCATTTAACACCGGAACAACTAAAATAGTGGTGTCAAAATCAATCGCAAAATATGCAGCAGGTGCAGTAGGCGAGGTTATTTATGAACTAAACAATAACATAAATGCTAATAATTTTCCTCAATTTTTATACTCGGATCAGGTACCTGGCGGCGAGTTAAAAAAATATAACATAATTGCCATATTAGATAAAGATGATCAATTATTAAAAGAACTTCCGGATGCCCCAATTAAATTCAGCCAAAATTTCCGGCTTTATAATACTGATAATAATAAGATTGTTTACTCTTTATCTGACACTGTGTCAACAGGACTGGCGCAAATTTTTTACGGGAAAAGTAACAACGCAACCTTAGTTATTACTGCTACAGGCGCCCAAAAATCCGAAGCACTTTTAGCAGCTTCAAGAGCTATTACCGAGCAACTTTCAACCCTTTCAAGCAACGTTTGTGTAACAGATATTAATACTAATAAATACTTGTTCAACATCAATAAATCAAGCGAAAACCTTGAATATGTTGAGACAAAGAACGCCATTACACGATTTTGGGAAAATTATAACCTGTACATATTACTTGGCATACTGGTATTAATATTATTGTCATTCCTGTTTGTACGGTCAAGGGTTCAACGATCGCAAGAGTTATATAACGATTAATCTTTGTCAGCAATTCCATTAATATAAGTAACCATATCTTGAATAACTCATAAAGAGGTATGGTTATTTAAAAAATTGTTTTTACAACTTTACTGAATAAATAAACATGTCAATCCCTGAGCTTTTGATTAAAGATGGTTTTATAACTGAACGGGATCGGGGAAAGATTGATGATTTATCTGTCATGTCTGGGTTGTCTTTTATTAAAATAGCACTCAACTTTGGTTATATATCACGCAAAAATTACGAGCGGTCACTATCAAATGCAGGCTATGCCTTTAGTGATATCCGTGAAATGCCCTATGACCCGGAAGTGCTGAGCAAAATTGAGCTTAAATTTGCCGATCAACACGTAGCTATGCCTTTGCGGGTTGAAAATAACCGGGTAATAACTATAATGGCTAATCCGGATGATAAAATATTTATTGATTTTATAAGATTCACTTATGATTGCGAGCCGGAGATAATTATAGCATCTGACCTGGATATAGTATGGTTAAGCCATAAGCTGCTTGGTGATAAATATGTTAAATCGTCAGTTTATGAGCTATTGAATCGTGACCCCGCCAATTCGGCCTTTATTACCTTTTCAGCCGGACAGCTCGTATTTCTTTTCGCATTATTTGGCCTTATTGTGATAGGGCTGATGATAAATTTTAAAACTACATCAATCACTATCAACGTTATTGTAAGCTTCTTCTTCCTCGTAGCTATAGTATTTAAACTATTCCTGGCATTGGTTGGCTCGCGCTTTGAACTACACCAGGCTGTAACCCGTGACGATTTGAAAGAATTAGTGGATGATGACCTCCCAATTTATACTATTTTACTGCCGGTATATAAGGAAGATAAGCTGATTAAAAAACTGATCTGGAACTTACAGGCGCTTGATTATCCGCGGGAAAAGCTTGATATCAAATTGCTTATTGAAGAAGATGATGATAAAACATTAAACGCTGTTCGTAACCTGGATTTCCCGGCAATATTTGAAGTTGTTGTGGTACCGTTCCATATGCCCAAAACAAAACCAAAAGCATGTAACTACGGTCTTCATTTTGCACGGGGGAAATATTTAACAATTTATGACGCGGAAGACATTCCTGATACTGATCAGCTAAGAAAGGTTGTTGCAATGTTTGGAAAATTGCCTTCCAATTTTATATGTGTGCAAAGTGCACTCAATTACTTTAACCGCAATGAAAACTTTTTAACCAGGATGTTTACCCTGGAGTATTCATACTGGTTTGATTATATGTTGCCTGGCTTGGATACGCTGGATATTCCCATCCCGTTAGGTGGTACCAGTAACCACTTTAAGCTCGAAAATTTGGTTGAGCTTGGCGCATGGGATCCATTTAACGTTACCGAAGATGCAGATTTAGGTGTTAGGGCTTACCAGAAAGGTTATAAAGTAGCCGTAGTAAACTCAACAACTTACGAAGAGGCCAATAACGAACCTATTAACTGGATACGTCAGCGCTCCAGGTGGATAAAGGGATATATGCAAACTTACCTGGTACACATGCGCAATCCTTTGTCCCTGTTAAGAAGATTGGGATGGAAAGGTTTTTTGGGATTCAATTTCTTTATAGGTGCAACACCGCTTACCTTTTTAGTTTACCCATTTTTGCTCGCCATATTTATCAGTTACCTTGTATTTGACCTGTCAACAATACGCACTTTATTTCCGGATTGGGTATTATTTGTATCTATCTTTAACTTAATGGTGGGTAACATATTAATGATTTATATAAACATGATGGCAGTATTTAAAAGGCGTTTTTACGAACTTATCCTTTATTCAATTGCCAACCCGGTTTACTGGTTACTGCATTCAATTGCGGCATTCAAGGGGTTATACCAGTTAATTGTTAAACCGTTTTACTGGGAAAAAACAGAACATGGTTTAAGTAAGGTCACCAATCCAACAAACATTGTTAAATGAGAGATAATCAAACCAAATATCTGCTATTAATCACCTTTTTACTGGTGGCTTACTACCTGGTATGTGGCAATTACCTAAACAGGTTGGGCTATTTTAGTCAGGAAGGCCTTTTTTACATTGAAAAAACAAAGATTGTGCTTAACGGGCTTGGTAACCGTTTAAAGGTAATGGGGCTAACTGCACCCATATTGCCATTCTATATGTCTTTTATCTTTTCTGGCATCAGTGATACGCTTGCACCTTTAATTGCATCAGCCGTTAGCACTGCTATTTTGTTTTATATAATGGCCCGAACTTTATCAAGCCGGTTTAAAGACCCTTTTTACCTGCTGATATTGTTGATAATTTTTACTTTACATCCCGGCATATTATATGCCGCATGCTCCGGTAAATCTATTGGTTTGGTATTGATGTTCTTCTTCATGTTCTTTTTTAACCTGCTAAAGTTTTATCGTTCAAATACCACATTTCACGTTTCGGTAGCTAGTATAAGCCTTGTCGTTCTTATATTTTGCGACTATAAATTTATTTGGCTTACGCTTTTCTTTATTCCACTGGTATTGTCTATTACCATTCAAAGTTTAAATCTCGGCGAGCAGGAATCAATATTCAGGTTGTTTTTAAGCTTTAATAATCCTTCCCTGCGGCGTAAGCTTATTAATAAAACTTTTGCGTTGTATATTATCCTTTTTGTGTTGCCCCTGTCATGTATCGTCTGTTATAAGCTGCTTAATTTAACACATGCTGAAGACTTAAATTACTTTAGTGAAAGTCCGTATGCCACCTGGAATGTACTGGCCGATAAATTAAGCTTTGATCAGTTATCAATCAGCCACAGCTATCAATTGCCGGAAACATCGGTATTGATCTCCGTGCGGATGCTTATTTTTTGCCCGATGATGTTAGTTGCAATTTACTTGTTCAGGGAAAGCACTTACCAGGTATTAACATTACTGACTCCTTTTGCTTTTGTTGAATTTTTGCATATCAAATATGAAAAAGTTCTTTTGTCGCAAGAGTATTACCTTATCTTTTTAATACTCTCCCTATTATGTGTTTTATATAAGGCACAAACCATCAGAAATCAGCCGGTATTAAAGCTGATGGTAGGTTTGGTAGCAATTTTACAGCTGTTTACCGGGTATTTATTTTTGCAGGATTCGACGGTTGGTGAAGAAAGGACTTTTATCACCATACTACTTAACCGTACCCCTGTTACTGAACAGGACGAAAATCGCCAGCTTGCAAACTACATAAATCACTTGCCAGCAGATACGCATATTTTAGTTGACGATGCAAACGCTTACCCGGTAGTAGCCTATACAAATAACGTACATAAGTTAACCCTGCCCTACCAGCCTGTATTTTTAAGCGCGATTGAAGCACCTGACAAATTTGACGATTACATATTATTGGCAACTGACAAAAACCAAACCACCGGCTATACTCAGTTAAATAATAAATATTTACCGGTGATAAAAACCAACAACAGTGGGCTCCGTTTCCATCGTGTTTATGAAACTAATGATTGGATACTTTATAAGATATTTTAATTGCCGCTAACATAAGTGTTATTTATTGATGCAGATATAATAAGACTGAAGTTCTCTGACCATTCCTGATTTATTCATTAAACTATTTGTTGTGTTTGATGTCATAAACGTAAATAATCAGTAAATGCGTTTATGAAAAAGTTAATTTTAGTAATATCCTTTATAACAGGGTTAGGTGTTATAGCCAACGCGCAAGCGTTGAGCAATGCGGCGCAACAAAAATCGCCGGAGCAGCGTGCCGCACATATCACAAAGGCAATACAAAAACAGCTCAATCTGAGTCAGGATCAGGCACAGCAGGTTAATGCGGCATTTTTAACACAGGCCACTCGTATGGACAGTCTCAGGAGCAATCCTTCGGGCGATAAAAAAGCGAACCAACTGGCAACCCACAGCATTTTGATAGGTACCGAAAAGCAGGTACTGACCATTCTGAATGATACTCAAAAGCAACAATTCATGACATGGGTAAAAATGAGAAAGCAGAAAAGGGTGGAAAAGCGGAGCGCCCAAAACCCAATTCAGTAAGCTAGGAACGTAAAATTATGTAGCCAGCATATTCCTGCTTACATTAAGGTTTGGCACTAAACAAGCCAACAAAAGCGAAAGGTGTTCATCCATCATGGTAATCCTACCATCCCGGTTCAGACAGGCAATAAACGCAAAAAAGCCCATGTTCGTTAGAACAAAAGCTTAAGCGATCCGCTATCTCTGGACGGACACAGTAAGATTTGGCACCGACCTGCTCTCCCATCCGTCTTCAGGCGCATACCCGACCAAAGGGCGGACAATACCGTCGGCTCCGGCGGTCTTAACTTGTCTGTTCTTGAACAAATACAAATGAAGTGAAAACAAGAAAGCCCGTCATCATCTGATAACGGGCTATACTTGATAAGATTTGGCACCGACCTACTCTCCCACATTTTACTGCAGTACCATCGGCTCTGGCGGGCTTAACTTCTCTGTTCGGAATGGGAAGAGGTGGACACCGCCGATATAGGCACCTGAATATTTTTA
>JAQNCM010000480.1 GCA_029237615.1 Mucilaginibacter sp. | reverse complement strand
GGTTACTCAACGTGTTCATGTCACGATCAACGACCGAGAATTTTCAGTTGTCGCCCGAAATGCCATCCTTCTGCTCTTCGCCCTGAAGACTCCGAACATCGCTACCGCGGATAGCATTGACCCGTTTGATACTGCAGAGGCGCTGACGCATCTCTGGTATTCCGCCTTCATTCCCGGCAAGGTACTATCGTCAATACAGGATGTTATCAAGGACTTGATCTCAGATGTCTGCCTCAAGATCGCATGCAAGGATCCCACTACTTTCCTGGGAAAGACCTGGCATTTTCCGTCAGGAAGAAGTCTGCGCCTGGTTCTCAACAAGAATCAGTGGCTCATGCTGGAGAAGATGCTTGACATCTCCCAAGACCTCACATACGAAAAGGCCAGCAAGATTCGACATGCTGTTGTTCTGGCGCCTGAGAGAGCGGACTATCGAGATCGATGGGACTTCAAGGAGCCTACGCCGTTCACCCGCATCGCGAAGCATCGATTCCGTGAGGATGGTTTGCTCCTACCATTTGGACACCCTCGTGCCGGATTCGATACACCCAACATGTAAGCCTCAAGCTATGTCTCATCGGTGGTCGAATATAATGGTAACACCTACAAGAACTCTCTTTCAGAACTCCAAGACTTGGCTTATGGATGACAAGCGGGATCCCTTAGACGGGTGGCCAATCTGGGACGTCCTTCACCGTTCGTCGCCCGCTAAAGAAGACCGCTATGGCAAGTCATATGTCTACATCCGTGACGTTCTGAGGCTGTTTCTAGATCGTCTAGCGACAGCGAATGTCAGCTTTGAGTTGTACTGCCTCGACGCTAGAGAGCTCAAGAACTCTCTCGGCTGGAACAAGTACGCGAGGATTGAGGTACGTCTCTCTACACAGGCTAATAAAAGCCGGCATCCAACTTCTCCCAGGTCTCCAACATATCCGACGACTGCCACATTGGATGTCGCGAGACGCTCGCTAGCCTTTCGCCCTTACTTCAGCCGCCTCAGCGTAATCCACATGCTACCCTCGTCACTCTTTTCCTTAACGCAGTCATGGAAATGGTCAAGGTAGTTGGCGCTGATGACATGTCAAATACTGCCAAGATCATAAAGTATCTACCTCCCAATGACCTTGCTACCTTCATGAAGCCGCAGGGTGCGGAGATGATGAGGATATGGGATGCACGCACCTTTTTCTTCGACGTAGACAGGTTCTTCAAATTGTAAGTCGAGGAAGGGTGGTGCATAGATTCAGTAACCTCTGACAGCCTACCAGATACAGCCGCCATCGCGACTTCGACCGCATCTCGGTCGACCTGGGAGTGGCTGAGAAAGAATCCAACACCATCGTTGAGAAGTGGCCAATGCGCCTGAAGCTTCAGCCGGGACAGGAAGAGGCGCAAGAGGAGTTCAATGTCATGCTAGGATCAAACTTCACCGGAATGGAGCGATACGTGGAGTGGAAAAGGGTCGCGTAAACAGATGAAGTGGGCGCTGTCTGTCTCCCTGCATGAGCTGTACTGAGACATCAACTGCAGGCGGCGGCTAGCCAGTGGGATGAGGGTGAGGCGGAGAGGTCTATACAGGTTGATGATCCGAGGCAGAGCGGTCCACGTACGGCATAGTACTGGGATCGACCTTTCCAGAACCCCTTCGCCCTTGGTGATTGCAGTAGTATTCATGTGAGGCTTGGCTCGGCGAGGAAGCCTAATCCACTCCTGCTTGCTAGCACATCATTCCGATGTAAGCATCGGACCCAATTCTCCCGCTGCAGCCGTAGATCCGCTGCAGAATCACCAAGGTTTTCCCTGAACCACTGTAAAGCTACAGAGGCTACAGGTGGACCCTTGTAGCGATGATCCACGTGTGATTTTCCCGCTGCATCCATAGATCTGGTGCAGAATAACCTAGGTTTTCCTTAGACCTAGGCAAAGCGACAAGGGTGGCAGTCATTCCGCTGTAGAAATTCCTAGGAATTTCTTAGACCCGTGAGGAGCTACAAAGGACTTGATGAGACCTAAGCCGTTCCTGGACCGGTGCAAAGCTACAGAGGTAGCGGCCATTCAGCTGCATGAGTTCTTAGGTGCCCTGTAAACCGCTGCACAGCTACATGTGTCCCCCGTAAACCGCCGTAGGGCTCGCCCCACTGAGCGCGGGGCAGGCAAGGGACGCAAAAAGAGTGCTGTGCACTATTTGCGGAACGGACGTAAAGATGCACAGTGCCCAGATAGAGCCTCCTCTTCACGGGGCTCCGTATTTGGCCATTTTCTGCGCGCACACCGAGGATTGGAGTGGTAACGAATTCACGGTGGACTACGCTCTGATCGGGTCAGCATGGCAAGCTGTTGCAGTAAGCGTGGTCAACCGTGTGATGAGAACAGTCCTTCAGGATCCATCTTCCCGCGTTTCAGTGGCGTTTTCTACTGCTTGCTTATGTGGATGATTCCCTACCTTCACCGCCATTGACCGTATTACCGGTCATCGGACTGACTCCCTGTTGCGAACCTCCATTTCAACACAAGCCGCTTCATCGGCCGACTCGCACTCCGGCTGCCCCTC
>JAQNCM010000004.1 GCA_029237615.1 Mucilaginibacter sp. | reverse complement strand
GAATGATCAGTGATTTTTCCGAACTCGCAGGCATTTCCCGGGAAGAAATGACTAAGAACTACACAAGATTTGACATCCTGAAATCAGGGCCGGCATTGAAACAACTTGGCGAGACAGCCGCCTTCCTGGTTTCTGAAAACGGGGTAGTTTTTAATAGTCATATTGTAGACGTTGATTGTGGAAAGCTAAATTTATTATAATATATTTATTGGGTTGCAGTTTTCCTGCAACCCGCTTTATTGCGTAGTGCTAAATTAATTAAATGGAAAAGGAACAAATATTTAAAAACGCGTTCGCTGGCGATATCAATTCGTTCCAAACGCTGTTTGCCGGATTTCAAAACCAACTGAAATCTTATCTCTATCGTTTACTAACCGATCGGAATGACGTGGATGACCTGATGCATGATACCTTCATCAGGGCATTTGACAAGATATCCACCTTCAACCAGGATTCCTCTCTTAAGACCTGGGTATTTAAGATAGCGACCAACCTGGCTTATGATCATTTAAAGAAATTAAAAAGATGGCCGGCTGATGCACAGGATCAGGGTGCAATTTTAGCCATTGGTACCGAAGAGATCCAGCAGTCATTCAGGATTGTTCACCAGACCTCCAATGCCGGGGCCTATGAAATGAAAGAGCACATCGATTTTTGTTTCACCTGTATCTCGAAAACCTTGCCCATCGAAAACCAGGTAGCACTGATTTTAAAAGACATTTATGATTTCCATGTCAAGGAAATTTGCCTCATTCTGGAAAAGACGGAAGGCGTTGTAAAACATCTCCTGAACTTTTCCAGAGATACCTTGACCAACGTTTTTGATAACAGGTGTGCCCTGGTAAACAAAAATGGCGTCTGCGACCAATGCAGTCAACTGAATGGGATATTTAATCCCAAACAAGATCAACAAGAGGAGCGAATGAAACTGGAATTAGTAAAAGCGTCAAGTAAATTTAATAGAGCGGAACTGTTTACCTTGAGGACAAAATTGGTAAAAGCTATTGACCCATTACATAGTTCGGGTGTCGACCTGCACGATATTATTATGAGATGCACCAGGACGGCAACTGGTGAAGTAGGCAATTTTTTTTTAGTAAATGATGAAAGAAAATTTAATTCGGTTCATTCAGCAGGTATTGCCCATGAGCCCGGACAGGGCGGAGCAGGTAGTGGCGAAATTTAACCCGATGAAAATTGAAAGGAATGGGTATATATTGAAAGCGGGTACGGTTTGCAACGCATCTCATTTTATGGAGAAAGGTATTGCGCGGTCCTATACCTATGACCTCGAAGGCAATGAGGTCACTACAGCGTTCTATCCGGCGAACACTTATACGAGCGACCTGCTGTCCTTCTTTAAAAGAACCCCTGCCAAAGAATATATCCAGGCCATCACCGATTGTGAAACCTGGTATATTACTTACGGGGATATGCAGGCCAGCTTCCATGCCATCCCCGAATTTCGTGAATTCGGACGGCTGAATATTGTAAACCAATACAGCCTGCTGAAAGAAAGAATGTTATCCAATTTGCAGGAAACTGCGGAACAACGTTATAACGATCTGATTCATACCAACCCGGAGATCCTGCAACATGTGCCCTTAAAATATATTGCGTCTTACCTGGGTATCGCCGACACTTCCCTGAGCAGGATAAGAAAAGAGTCGGTAAAAAAATAGCCGGTTTCATTTCCTGTCCTATGTCAAGTGTAAGTTAAGCTAATTGATCTTTCTTTGCCTTCAAACTAATCGGCAAATCAAATGGCAAATTACATTTCAGGCGCGCCCCTTTGGGTGATCGTGCTATTCATCGCAAGTTTTCTTTACTCCATTGCTTTCCTAACAAAACCGGTAAAACAGGCAGCACTCAACGCCGGTATGACACTGCGTCAATCAAGAAATATCAGGATCGGTATTTTGGGTTTTTATATGCTTTACCTTGCTTATGTTTCGGTGCTTGCTTTAAAAGGCGTATTTAACGTCAACTCCATACCGCCTAAAGTAATGGTTTTGGCTGGTTTGCCATTAATGATCATCCTATTTGGATTTATCGGAAATACAGGATTATTCAAGAAATTACTCCGGTCAATTACACTGGAGTCTCTGGTCGCTATACATGTATTCCGGCTGGTCGGCGTATTTTTCATTATTCTTTACTGCTATCACTTGCTTCCGGCTAAGTTTGCTTTTTCGGCAGAGCTGGGAGATATCATTACCGCACTTTTGGCATTGCCGGTAGCAAAGATGGTTTCAAAAGAAAAACCATGGTGGAAAACAGCCGTTTATGCCTGGAACATCTTTGGCATGCTGGACATCGTTAACCTGCTCGTTCTTGCGGTTATTATTGCTAAAAATGATATCGTTGCCGGTGCAAAGGGAGATCTGACGGAAATGACGATATTCCCATTTGTATGGTTCCCCGCATTTGCCCCGGCTACAATATTGTTTTTACACACTGTAATTTTTAGAAAATTACAGCAAATAAAGACTAAGTAAAATAATTTAATTAGCCAATCATGAACAAACAAATCGAATCCTTAAAAAAAGCAAGAGCACTATTGCTCGAAGGCATCAATGACCTGACTATCGAACAATTAGGTCAAATACCCGCAGGCTTTAATAATAACATCGTCTGGAACCTGGGCCATATGATAGCGGCGCAACAAGGAATATGTTATAAAAGAGCTGGCGCTACACCAGTTATAAGCGATGATTTTTGGGAGAAGTTCAAACCTGGCAGCAAACCGGAAGGAACTGCCGAAGCCGCTGAGATCGAAAATATCAAAAACCTGTTCTTAAGCTCAATTGACCAGTTGGAGATTGACTGCAATACGCACGTTTTTGACAACTATACCACCTGGACCACCAGCTATCGCGTTGAAATAGCAAACATTAACGATGCCATCAGTTTTTTACCTTTTCATGAAGGATTACATTCAGGCATTATAATGGCGCTGACGAGGTTGATGTAATTTTGATAATTTGGGAAAGTAAGCACCGGCGTTAAATTAATAACAGATCAAGGGTGGGGAATTTTAAAATATATTTTTCTTAGCTACTTATTGTCAGAAATATTATTTTTAAGCACCAAACCTGCTTATCATGAAAATATACTTATTACCGTTCGCTCATTCCCGGAAACATTTACCTTTGTTAATTAAATGCCTGAAGATGGAAACAGATGGGGAGCAAACTGGTTCCGCAAATCAGCTGGGCTTCTGAAAAAGACGATTTTGAATTTTTAGCCCCATCTGTTAAAACAATTAACGCTCCAGGTTTTGTTTTTATTAAACACCAAATCATTTACCTATGTTACCATCAAACCCCACATCTGGTTCGACCAGGATAAAGCCAAACAGGCCGCCGAATTCTACGCGACCTTAATGCCAAAATTCGGCTTTAAACTATGTGAGCCATTTCCCTATGCCGGGCGGCGGCGAATGCGAAATAGTTGAATTTACCGTGGCCGGTCAGCCGTTCCTGGGCATCAGTGCCGGGCACGGGCTCCCGATCAACCCGTCCATTTCCTTTATGATCAATTTTGATCCCTCGCGCGACCCGGATGCTGCTCAACGCATCGATGAAGTTTGGCACAAGCTGGTAGAAGGCGGAACGGTGATGATGCCGCTTGACCGCTATCCCTTCAGTAAACGCTACGGCTGGGTGAGCGATAAGTATGGTATATCCTGGCAGCTGATCCTCACCAACCCCGCCGGCGAGGAAAGACCGGTGATCGTTCCATCGCTAGTGTATACGGGCGACATGGCCGGTAAAGCCGATGATGCCATTAATTTTTACTGCCCGGTATTTAAAGATAGCAAACGCGGTACTACGGTACCGCGCCCGCAAGATATGGGGCCTGATAAGGCGGGTACACTCATGTTCGCGGATTTTTGTCTTGACCGTACCTGGTTAGCGGCTATAGACAGCACAACCTGGCGCGAGTCTGAAGAGCTGCCAAGAGTGCAAATGCGACTCGTGAATTCCTTTTTCGCTACTCTATGCCGCCTTGGCCCAGTTTTGAATTGCAGGACTAATTGATGTACTTTTAAATCATAGGTTGTATTATACGACAAAACAGCAAAGGTCGCTACCTGTCAGCGGGGCACGAGTAAGCCACGCTTTTGGCCTGCGCTGCATACTCGCGCCAGATTTGGATATTATTATGAGATGCACCAGGACGGCAACTGATGAAATAAGTGATTTTTTTGACCAGAACCGAGATAAGGCAAGGTAAGATATATTGAAAGGAAGATCAGAATAGATAAATTGTTGATCAGTTCCTATTGCAATTTTAGCCCATCTAAAAAGTCAAAAAAGGTATAAGGTGTTCGATTGGAGTCCTTCTCTCCGCTGAAAAATGCCGGCTGTTGAAAAACAGCCGGCATTTTCTTTTTTTGTCGCCCAATTAATCGGGACGTTATTTACCACGCCTGGGGCATCACTAATCTATTGAATCGCGGGTCACCCATAAACATTCCGCTCCAAAAACGCATTCCTGAATTTACCATGCGGATCATACAGGGCAACCAGTCTTTTAAAAGCGGCAAGCTTTGGGTAGCATGCCTGCAGCACCTTTGGGGACAAGGTGAATATCTTGCCCCAATGCGGACGAGCATTATACGGCGCCAGCGCTGCCTCAATTTGCGGCAAAAGATGCAGCACAGCTTCGGTTTCCTGCTTCCACGTAAAGTGTATCGTAACCGAGGTCTGTTCATGGCAGGGACTCATCCATAAGTTATCAGCAGCAATGGTGCGTATCTCGGTGATAAACAGGTGCGGACCAATTTGTTTACCCAGTTTGGCTACTGCTTCAATAGCCTCAACGGCCCGGTGCAGGGGCACAAAGTATTCGCTTTGCAGCTCCTTGCCGCTACTGGGCGTAAAGCCCATCTTAAAGTGTGGCAGCCGTTCGTACCACGGACCGGGCACGCCCATTTGTTCGGTGCAGTTTTCGGCGCTTAAGTCGATAATCGGGTGCAGGTTTTTGGTGGCGGCTTTGGCGCCATAAAATTCAGGGTGGTCCCGGTAGCTATCCGGATGGTCGGTACCGATGCGGCTTTTTATCCAAACCTCGTTGATGCGGTCGGTTTGCCAGTCGTAAAACAAGCTCACGCTATATCCGGCCGACATGATCTTTTCAAAATTCGGTTTCAGCTCGGCCATCGGCAAACCAAGGAACACCCGCTGCTGCACCATATAAGTAGGTTGTATGGCAAGCGTAACTTTGGTAATAACGCCAATAGCACCCAGACCAACAATCGCAGCATTAAACTTTTCACCATCAGCAGCCTGCGAAAGATGGATAATACTGCCATCAGCAATCACCACTTCAAGCCCGCGAACGGCACTGGCCAGGTTGCCATTTTTGATACCCGAGCCATGCGTAGCCGTGGTAATAGAGCCCCCCACCGAAATATGCGGCAGCGATGCCAGGTTGTGCAGTGCAAAACCCTTTGAATCCAGCCAGGGTGCCAGCTCACCGTACTTTATGCCGCCTTCAACAGTCACTGTATGCGCAGCGGCATCCAGCGATACGACCTCGTTGAGCTTGCTGGTAGAAATCTGCATATCCTTGCTATCTGCGATAGTATTAAAACAATGCCGGGTGCCAAGCGCTTTCAGCTTAGGATGACTTTTCACCAGCCGCTGCACTTCGGCCACAGTGGTTGGATAAAACACATTGCCAGTGCTGTATGTGAGATTGCCGGCCCAGTTCTTCAGCCTTTTCTGCTGATTAAACGGCCATGCGCTCAGCGGTGACAATAGAGGTGCTGCCATTAAGATGCTGCTTAATTTAATAAAGGTTTTTCTTTTCATAACAATCGGTTGTTACAAGGTAGAGAAAATTTAAACAGCTTTACCAAGTTTTCAAAACTTCGCAAATCGCTGGCAGTCTTGCTTTTTCTAAAGTCCTCTCTTTGTCTGAAGGACTCACATGGAGGGGAGTGTGTATACTTCAAAAGGGAATCGAGGGTTCGAAGCCTCCCTTTCCACAACCTGGCGCGAGAATGAAGGGTTGCCAAAAGCGCAAATGCTTCTCGTGACTTTTTCAGTGTTTGTAGTGTCCGACAACCTGGCGAGAATGAAGGGTTGCCAAGAGCGTAAATGCTTCTCGTGACTTTTTTATCAAGGTGTTTGTAATGTCCGTCCGGTTTACGGTAGCGTATAGGTTATGACGAGCGGACATGTTGGATGTCACAAGTTCCTGTTTGGCTGCTCTATGCCGCCTTGGCCCATTTTTGAATTGCAGGACTAATCAATGTACTTTAAACCATCGGTTGTATTATATGACAAAACAGCAAAGGTCGCTACCTGTCAGCGGGGCACGAGTAAGCCACGCTTTTGGCCTGCGCTGCATACTCGCGCAAGATTCGGGTTTCTGAATTGCTGGGGTATAAAGTTTTGCCCTCACAAAGTACGGTAAACATTTTATGCTATAATAATCTTTCCGGCAAGCGCTACGATAAAGCATACACCTTTTTCAAGATGAATATTGATAATTACCCCCGAGAGCTTTAATGTACACGATAGTATGGGTGATTATTATTTAGCCGTTGGTGACAAAATAAAAGCCGCAGAGGCATTTAGTAAAGCACTTGCCTTAAAAGATCATCCGGATACACGAAAAAAATTGGAAGAACTTAAGTCGGGCAAATAGGTTATATTTTATAATAAGGATGGTGAGAATAATTATTCGTCTATTAAAGACTGTCCGATGTTTAATAACGTCTAAGTCTGTGTTTATACACGTTCAAACCTGCCTGTTTTCCTGGTCAAAACAATCTTATACAAAATCAGCTCAACGTCCTCGCCAACCTCACTTGCAGCGCCTGTGAATCCATGCGAAGGCTGTGCGGTTTCGCCTTGCATAAGTGGCATTATATTGTTAATGATCTTTTGCATGATAATTTCTTTTTCCCGCAAACCGGTTATTTCTTCAAATCTCCCCCAGCAAATCACACACTCCCAATTCTGCAGACCGGTAATGACATCTGCCTGGAAACATACTTCAGGATTTTTCCGCATCATATCTATTTTCATTCCTTTAGCAGAATGGGCGTAAATATTTTTGCCATCGTAAACATAATTTACCGGCACTATATAAGTAATATCATCCGCATGGCAGCCAATACGCCCTACCGGAAGCTCTTTTAGCAGGTCTTCGATTTGGTTCTCGCTTAATTCTCCTAACATGGTGCCAAGGTCAACAAAATCTATTAAGCGTAGCATGATGATAAACACGTTAAATAATGATTACAGTCATTGTTTTAAGGGCTGGTTAGAAGCAGTTTTGTATACCATGAAAAAGTTCCTTTTTCCAACTGATTTTTCAGCAAATGCAAGGCATGCGCTGCACTATGGTTACAACCTGGCCAAACAGGTTAAAGCAAATATACTCATCTGCAATGCCATTATTGAACCGGCGGAAGTGCCACAATACGGCTTAATGAGTTGGCCAATAGAGGAATCTAACCAGCTTTTGGCAGACAGCACTAATGAGTTGAATTTGCTAAAACATCATTTGGAGCATACACAGGAAACCATCAACTTTAATCCTTCTATAATCTGCGAAAACCAGGCCGGAACAGTGATGGATATGGTTAACCATTTAGGTCATACCTATGATATAAACCTGGTGGTTATCGGTACACACGGCGGCAGTGGATTGAGTACGCTACTGCTGGGCGATCATAGCCGTCAAATGATCGACGAAATCACCAGGCCTTTGTTGCTGGTACCGCCGGATGCTCCAATTGTACCGATAAAAAAGATTGCTTTTGCAACTGATTTTCAAAACACGGCGCAAGACCTGGAATGTATTTATCAATTAATAACGCTGGCCAGGCCGCTGAACGCGGAGATACTGGTAACGAATATTTTCGATGACGAAGAACATGGCGCTGAGTGGTTTATGAACGAACTGGCCAATAAAGCTAATTACCCGCTTATTTATTATCGTGTGATAAAAGCACGTCAACCGGTTGCGGGCCTTGATTGGCTATGCGAACATGGTGATATTGATATGCTGGCAATGGTACATCGTAACCATAACTTTATCGACAGCCTTTTCCATAGAAGTAATACGCAAAAGATGGCTAATCACATTTCTATTCCCTTACTCGTTTTTCCGGCCAATCCCTGAAATTATGCTGGTATTTAGCATATGTCAAGGCACCTCGGCACCAAACGCACCTCGGCGCATAATGTCAAATCGGCCTCCTTGCTTTACCTGGCAGCAGGGTTTGTGAATGCAGCCGGATTTTTAGGATTTGCCGTATAAGTTTCCAATTATTTTATATATAATTGATATCCAGTACGATATGTCGAAACACTTCAAGTGTTCCACCCGTTCCAATCGTTCCAGGTGTTCCTTCTCGTTTTTTGGAACACCTACAATAGCCTGATAATAACATTTTAACAACAAAGGAGATTGTCTGGTTGGTCGAAAGGGCACGCCTGGTCCCTGTGATTCCTTCGTCAGAAGATAAAATAAATAAAAAAATAAAAAGAAAGGGTGTTTTAACCCTTTCTTTTTCAATAAATTACTTTTAGATTTATACCAATCTAAACAATATCACAATAAAAAAAGCATCATCGGTAAATCATAAACCAATTTTTAGGCTAATAGCGCTGCCGTATTTCTGATTGGAATATGAAAGAATTTGCAGCGTGGAGGGCAGATCGCTTTATGTTAGGCCAATTTGTTATGCGAAAGGCGGCTAAAGATTGCTAAAGCCTATCGATGCATATGATTTTACTACTGCACCAATATAGCGGGGCAAGAAAAGAGTTTTCAAGATACCTAAACTAATATCATAACTACAAGACCAAAAAGT
>JAQNCM010000039.1 GCA_029237615.1 Mucilaginibacter sp. | reverse complement strand
GGTAACACAACTTATAATACAATCCCCGGTGGCACGGGTAGCGGAGAGGTAAATAAAGCATACACCGTATCGGTTTACCAGGGATTGACCAATGCAGGTTACACGCCCGATGAAGGTATAAAAAATGCCTATGTGCACTTTGCATCGAATTACAGAAAGCAGATGCAGCAACAGAAGCGCAGGTATTATGACATTCCGGAATTGCCTGCAACAGATAGCCTGCTCAATGCCGCTATAGCACATAATGACGTGGCTGTTATTACCATCGGACGGAATGCAGGTGAGGGCAATGACCGCAACCTGGAACGTAATTATATGCTTACAGCCGATGAACAACAGCAGTTTAAAAAGATTGCCGATGCTTTCCATGCCAAAGGAAAAAAGGTGATTGCCGTGCTTAATATTGGTGGTGTTATAGATATGAAAGGCTGGCAGGATAACGCTGATGCCATTCTGTTAGCCTGGCAACCCGGCCAGGAAGCGGGTAATGCCATAGCCGATGTTTTAAGCGGTAAGGTAAACCCTTCGGGCAAGTTGGCCACTACCTTCCCGGTTAATTATGAGGATGTACCATCAGCCAAAAACTTCCCCGGTACCCCTGCAAACAGACCAGCGCATGTGCTGTACGAGGAAGGTATTTACGTTGGCTATCGTTATGACGATACCTTTAATGTTAAACCCATGTATGAGTTCGGCTACGGGCTGTCTTATACCGATTTTGCCATTAGTGATTTGAAGCTGAGCTCAAAAGTGTTTAACGGTACGATGACAGCTACCGTAAATGTAAAAAATACCGGAAAGATGGCAGGCAAACAGGTAGTGCAGATTTATATAAGCGCTCCTGCAAAAAGCATTGATAAGCCTGCCCAGGAGCTTAAAGCCTTCGCTAAAACACATTTATTGCAGCCAGGCGAAGCGCAAGCGTTATCCTTCACTATCCGGCTGGCCGACCTGGCTTCTTATCATACAGATAGTTCAGAATGGATCACTGATGCAGGTCAGTACGTGGTTAAATCCGCTGCTTCATCGCGTGACATTAAGCAGACAGCTGTTTTTAGTGTTCCCAAAGCCATTGTCACTGAAAAGGATCACAAAGTACTACAGCCTGATATCAACTTTACCGAGCTTAAACCGGCAAAATAATTTGGAATAGCATGAGCGGCCCTCTCACGTGGAAGGGCCGTTCATGCCAGACTCACCCGAAAAGAACAGCGAAAAAGAAAATAAAGATTTGATAAAATAAAAGGTGACGAAACGGAGTTGTACCTTATCCAACACTCAATAAAAATAATCATGATAGCTGTTAAAGCCGCAATTGGCAAAGAATTATACCGGATCGAACTTAAATCGCCAACAGGTAACGTCGTTATTGCGGATGAGCCGGTTGAAAAAGGAGGTCAGGACAAAGGGTTTTCACCCAAAGAGCTGCTGGCATCCGCGCTGGCGGCCTGTACCTGTGCTACGGTGCGCATGTACGCCGACCGAAAAGGCTGGGATCTTGAAGCAGTGGATACTGAAGTCGGGTTGATTGAAGAAGAAGGACAAACCAAATTCATCAGAACACTGAAACTTAAAGGACAGCTTGACCAACAACAGCACGATAGGTTGCTCATTGTAGCCAATGCCTGCCCGGTTCATAAAATATTAACGAATTCCATTTCGGTTGAGACCTCATTGCAGTCAATAAGTGACAGTTGAAACAAATAAGCTGAAGGGCTTACTTTCAATCCATTTGTTTCAGAGAGCCTGGCGGCGTTTGTTTGAGGTAGCGACTGTAGCCGGTTTTCCAGTTTCACAATATCCAACAAAAAAAGGAATTTATTTTTTCCAGATAGCAGTTAACCCACCTGATTTTCCGGTGAACGGATCTGTTTTTGGTATGGGCAGCCCTGCTATGTTTTCATCGGTATGCGGTCGCTCGCCGGGTAGTCCTCTGTTCACATCCCAGCTGCGGCCATCTTCGTAGGCGCCAACAATGCCAAGCTGGTCGCTGCCAAGATTCTTGTGTCCTACACCGGCCGGGATCACAATGATGTCCCCGGCCTGCACCTTCACCTTCCGTCCTTTTTCGCCGCCAAGGTGCAGCAGCGCTGAGCCACTGTAGACCCCTAAAACCTCGTGTGATGTGCTGTGGTAATGATGAAAAGAATATACGCCGTTGCGCCACGAATTTGTCCAGTTATTGGCACCAAAATGCTGTTCGAGCCAAGTGGCACCGTCATCGTCGCGCGCTGTAAAGGCATTACTATACAGCAATAGCGGGAACTTACTGTTAGGAATTGTTCCGTCATCATGAAAAATCAACTGTTCCGGTACCATGTGTTGATTGGCACTAAAAGGCTCCTGTGTCCTTATTGCTAATAAGCCGAGCCATGATAAAAATGTTTTACGCTTCATAATAACTTATAACGGTGGGTATTTAATTTTAGCGTTTTAACGTGTGCTTGGAGGGGCCTCATTTATAAAATAGTGCTTGACAGGTTCGCTATCCGAAGCTTCACGCTATGCTTCCCTTTATGTTCTTTCCTGCTCATGGCCCGCATGCTAAGTAATCGCCAGTTTAGGTAAATGCTAATACCGTTTTATTTTTAAACGGGTTAGGGGTGTTGCTACGGCATAAATCTACTTAGCATACGTACCACGGAGCAGAGCCTTGCGGTAGCAATCGCCCTTGCGGCAGCTTGGGTTACCTAACCCTTCTTCTCTGTATTAACATTAAAATAAATTATGGAAGAGCGAAAAACAGCTGCTATCGTATTAGGTATCATTGGCTTGATTGTTGTTTTTTTTACAGTGATCCTGCCTGAAATACGTCTTCGCAGCACCCAAACGATTTCCTTCAGAAATTGCACTGTTCATTTTAAATATTGGGATAAAGGTTTGGTATCTGATATTTACCGGGTTTCGCAAGATAAATTAGCACTTTGTTTATGTAAGGGCTATCAACAAAAGCCGGATACAGCTTTGGGTAATCGCATTATTCAAATTTACCGGCAATATGGTAGTGATAATGACAGTACAAAGCTATACAATAACGTTGACAGCATTATAAAGCATAAAAGTGAGGTATTAGATACGCTCATTACCCTGGATTAGCCACCGGCTACTATTGGCATTTTACCTGCTCAATGTTTTTTTTACCACAAATTCCTCAAAGAAATAAGACCGGTAGGCGTTGCCAATAGGAATCTCGTGCTTGCGGATAAATACTAAGTTATTATCAAATGAAGTGATCTGGTGTACGTTGATGATATAGGATTTACTGACCCGGACGAAAACGTTTTGCGGTAACTGTTCATGAATGGTTTTGATATTCATAGCAGTAATGATTTTTTGATCATCCGTTTGCATAACCACGTAATCTTTAAGTCCTTCGATAAATAAGATATCCTTAAAATATATTTTAAGGAATTTCCGCTCGGCTTTTACAAAAAAGTAGTCATTGGCAACACTTTCTATGGGATTGGCGGACGAGCCGGCTTTTAACAGTTCGCGGTAGGCAGCCGCTTTGTTAACTGCTTTTTTAAAGCGTTCTGCACTAACAGGCTTTATCAGGTAATCAACGGCTTCTACCTCAAAGCCGTCAATCGCGTATTCCGCATAAGCGGTGGTAAAAATTACCAATGTGTTTTCAGGAATTGTTTTTGAAAATTCAATGCCATTGATGCCGGGCATTTGTATATCCAGAAACACCAGGTCGACCGCAGTTCCCTTTAAAAACGTTGCCGCTGCATTCGCGCTGGGGAAACTTTGAAGCAATTGCAGCCCGGGAACCTGGTCAACTAATATTTGAATCGCTTCCCTGGCTAAAGGCTCATCATCCACAATAATGCAATTCATACGGTGAGTTTTAAATCTATACTAAAAACGTCATCACCATTATTGATGTACAGGAAGTGCTTCTCCGGGTAGAGCAGCGTTAGCCTTCGCTTCACATTGGCCAGTCCAAGGCCCCCCTGAGGCTTCTTTGGGGTTTCAACCATTGGTTTCGAATTGATACAATTAAAATTCAGCTCATTGTGGTCCACCTTGAAAAAAAGATGAACATACGATGAATTCTCCGCATCCATATTGTGCTTAACCGCATTTTCAACAAACGTAATAAACAACAAAGGGGAAACCTGCACACCCTTCAGGTCGCCTAATGTAGAGATCATGAATTCGAAATTATCACGGCGTATTTTTTCAAGGTTAAGGAAGTCTTCCAGGAAATGAATATCGGCAGTAAGCAAAACTTTTTGCCTTGCGCTGTCATATAATTGGTAACGAAGCAGCTCGCTGAGCTTCATTAATACCTGTGAAGCCTTCTGCGGATCCTTCTGCGTTAGGACGTTGGCATTGTTTAAAGTATTGAATAAAAAATGCGGATTGATTTGATTTTTTAATTGTTCCAACTCAGACTGAATGGTCACGGTTTCCAGTTCATTAACCCGCTGGTTGACTACAATGGAGCGCTGAAACAACTTGATGGTTGCGGATGCAGCTATAAATATGAAAAATATAAACACAAATGGAAAAATGCTTGGAAGAGCAACATCCGGATGTGGGGTTTTAAAATAGGGGTTTAAATAATAACGTCCGAAATATAATGACACCATCGTAATTCCTAACAGGAGCATTACCCATAAAAAATAGGCAAGGTATCGTTCTTCAAAAATGAGTTTCGGAATTAAAACATACATATTAAGATAGAAAAGCAGCAACAGCAAAAAAAAGGCGCAGATCTTTAATAAGGTGTTAACAGGCTCAACCAGTGCATCTTTGGTGTTTAAGAACGTTACGGCTAAAAACAGCAACAATACAATATGCCTGTAAACTCTAAATTTCCGGTTAGTAATAAACTGTAACAGGCAGTCGTTGTTTAAATCGGTTTCTGTGCTCATTATATCACATTCATAATCAAAAGTAAGTATTTGATTTATAGCTGGTCAATAGTTTATACCAAACCGCTTAGAAATTATACCAAAATGTATTTTAATTTTTTTCGGGATTTAAAGCGAAAACAGCGGTTTTCTGATGCATTTCCAGTGAATCTGCTAGTATCAAGTATCACGCACGATCTGGACTTATGTACTGAAATTAAATGCTACCTCTATTTTATCTCAAGTGGTATCGATATATAAATATCTTAAAAGGTACTTGCTACTATATCAAAAAGCGCGTTTCCTATAATTTACAAGCCGTTTGATATAATATGACGAAAAGAAAGAAGTATTCTGGATACATTCGTCGCAAATTCAAGAATTAATGGCAAGAACTATTCTACTTATTTTACTTTTTTCTATTGCGACCTCATCATTTGCTCAAAAAAGATACACCATTAGCGGAACTATTAAGGACGAAACGACGGGAGAGTTGTTAATAGGTGCCACGGTGAAGATAAAACAACTCCCGCAAATTGGTACAGCAACCAACAGTTATGGTTTTTATTCTATTTCGGCACCAGATGGCGAATGCACATTGCTGTTCACTTATATCGGATATGAAACTCTTGAACGGCAGGTTGTGCTTCATAAAAATCAAACAATAAACATCGCCGTATCTCCCAAAAACTCTTTAAAGGAGGTAGTGATCAGTGCTAATAAACCAAACAACGATAACGTGGCTTCGCCGCAAATGGGTTTGGAAAAGTTAAATATGACACAAATTAACCAGGTGCCGGTATTGCTGGGTGAAAGGGATGTTTTAAAGACCATATCCTTATTGCCGGGTATTAAATCGGCCGGGGAAGGGAATACCGGTTTTTATGTGCGGGGTGGCGCGTCTGACCAGAACCTTATCTTGCTGGATGAAGCGACGGTGTATAATGCATCACACTTTTTCGGCTTTTTTTCGACGTTTAATTCGGATGCGATTAAGGATGTCAGCATTTATAAGGGCGGGATGCCTGCTGAATATGGAGGCAGGCTATCGTCCGTGCTTGATATAAAAATGAACGACGGGAACAACAAGAACTTTACGGTACAGGGCGGCCTGGGGCTTATTGCCTCCCGGATAAAAGTTGAAGGCCCGCTGGTAAAAGATAAAGGTTCGTTTATGATCAGCGCGCGCCGGACGTATGCGGACGTTTTTTTAAAGGCGTCTTCAGACACCACAATTAAAGGCAGTTCCATCTATTTTTATGACATCAACGCAAAGGCCAACTATCACTTTGATGATAAAAATGCCATCTATCTTTCCGGGTATTTTGGGAAAGATGTTTTGAGCTTAAAAAACACTTTCGGTACCAATTGGGGTAACGCTACCGGCACTGTAAGGTTTAATCACATATTTAATAACAAGCTGTTTTCAAATACTTCTTTGATCTACAGTAATTATAACTACACCATACAAAGTTTGCAGACCACTGATAACTTTAAGGCAACTTCAAAAATAACTGATCTTAACCTGAAAGAGGATCTTCAATATTCTATGGGTAATAATCATACCCTGAAATTCGGCTTGAATGTATTGCACCATAACATTGCGCCCGGCGATATTACCACCACGGCAGCGTCCAGCTTTAACAGCAGAAGTGTTGAGCAGCGGTATGGTTTTGAAAATGCAGTTTATGTAAGTGACGAATGGAAAGCGAGTGATAAATTAACCATACTTTACGGGTTACGACTGAGTGGCATGTTTTTATTAGGACCCGGTACTTTCAGCACCTATGATGCCGCAGGCAATACCGTAACTTCTGTTAAATATAATTCGGGCCAGCTGGTGAAATCCTACCTTAATCTTGAACCCCGTTTTTCGGCAAGCTACCAGTTGAATGATGAAAGCTCGGTTAAGGCCTCTTATAACCGCAACACTCAAAATATTCACTTGCTCAGCAATTCAACCAGCAGCAGTCCTACTGATCTTTATGTGATGAGCAGCAACAACATTAAACCCGAAATTGCCGACCAGGTTTCAACCGGCTGGTTCAGGAACTTTAAGGATAATACTTATGAGTTTTCTGCCGAGGTCTATTACAAACAGCTGCAAAACCAGATTGATTATAAGGATGGCGCCCAGCTGATCGCTAACCAGAACGTGGAGTCGCAGCTTACTTATGGATCAGGCAGGGCATACGGTGTGGAATTGTTTTTGAAGAAAAAGTATGGCCAGTTCAATGGATGGATCGGTTATACACTATCACGCACAGAACTGAAGTTTGATGCCATCAACAATGGTAATTATTACCCGGCCCGGCAGGATCGCACGCACGATCTTTCGGTTGTGGGTATTTACCAGCTTAATAAGCGATGGTCTTTTTCGGGCACCTTTATTTATGGAACCGGAAATGCTGTTACCTATCCAAGCGGCAAGTACGAAACCGGCGGTTTGACAACTTTTTCATATACACAGCGTAACGGATCCCGCATGCCATCCTCAAACAGGCTGGATATTGGGGCCACACTGGAAGGGAAAGAACATAAAAAGTTTCATTCCAGCTGGACGTTCGGGGTATACAACGTTTACGGGCACCGGGATCCGTACCTCATAACTTTTCGCGACAGCAAAACAGTACCGAATACAACCGAGGCAGTACAAACCAGCATTTTTGCTACCCCTATCCCATCTGTTACCTGGAACTTTAAATTTTAAGCACAGCACCATGAAATATTATAAATTTTACATAGCTCCTGTTATAGCACTATTAGCAGTATCCTGCACTAAAGTTATCGATTTGAAATTAGGAAGCGATACCGGCAAGCTGGTTATTGAAGGCAACATCAACAACATAAGCGGACCGCAATACATAAAACTTAGCCGCAACGTTCCCTTTACTAATACCAATGTATATCCCGCGGTTACCGGGGCTGCGGTAGCTGTGAGCGATGACCAGGGCAATACCTTTCCGTTTACCGAAGGACCTTCCGGAACCTATACCCTCAATCCGATGAACGGGGTTACCGGGCGCACTTATACCATGACTGTTTCAACTAACGGAGCAACCTATACAGCGGGTTCAACCCTTCCTACGCTGGTGCAATTAGATTCCATAACGGCCAAAGCCGCTGCTCTTAACAGCAGCAAAAACGAAAAGAATATCTCAGTCCATTACCAGGATCCGGCGGGAGTTACCAACCAGTACCGCTTTGTTATGTATGTAAACAGCATACAGGTAAAAAGCGTATTTGCTTTTAATGACGATTTTACCGACGGCAGATATGTAAATAATGAGTTACGTGAGGATGATATCAAAGTTTATCCCGGCGATACGGTAACGGTAGAAATGCAATGTATTGATAAAACTATTTATACTTATTGGCTCACCCTGATGCAGCAAGGCAATAATCGCCCGGGTGGAGCTGTAGCACCATCTAACCCGCCAACAAACATTTCACCCGTTACCCTGGGCTATTTTAGCGCACATACCACACAGATCAAAACAATTATTGTGAAATAATGACGTTTATCCAGTCTGTAATATATAAACAACGGAATGAACGGGAAAAGTAAAATGAAGGTGCATAACAGCAAAGCAATTGGTTGTTACCGAATGACAACCCCAATAAAACAAGACGAAGTGAATCATCTAAAATCAATTGATTAAGTAAAAAGGGACTCTTTAGTCCTAATGAGACTATTTAGCACTAAGGTTTAAAGCATAGATAGTACATAATTCCTTTAATTAACAACACATTGAAATCCAAACGGACACGAAAAATTTGATAATAGTTTTTCTTAATTAATAATAACTCTTCGTGAAAATAAGCTTAAAATCCATGTGGATGGTTTTTGTAAGTATTCCTATAATCGGTTTGGCTCGACAAAAAGATACATTAATAAACAAGACTGATAGTTTAAAAGTTAAAGAGAATAGTGTAAGTATAAAAAAAGATTCAATAACAACCCCTCCGTTGACCATGGTAAGTGGGCAGGTATTGGATGCTGCATCGCATAAACCGCTTGCATTTATTGAGGTTGCATTTATTGGAAGCACCTATGGGACCCAGACAGATGACAAAGGTAAATTTGAGCTGAGTGCGCCGGCCTCTTTCGGGCAGGTTAAGTTTTCATTTATAGGCTATAAATCAGTTATAAAAACCCTAACACCCGGCCAGGTACAACCTCTGATAATATACCTGGAAGGGAGTAAAACCCAGTTAAAGGAAGTAGTGGTACATGCCGGTAAAAAGCCACGTTACCGGAATAAAGATAACCTGGCAGTCGAGCTAATTCAACAGGTGATCAATCATAAGGACAGCAACCGGATGTTAAGTGCTGATTACCTGCAATATGATCAGTATGAACGGATCGGATTTTCGCTGTTTGACCTTTCCAACAAATTTTTAAAAGGGAAGGCTTTCAGTAAATACAGATTTTTACTTGATACCGGTATGACCATCAACGACAGCGTGAAAACCACCCTGCCGGTTTATATGAGTGAAAAGTATTTCAAGTTTTACTCCCGTAAAAGCCCCGCCAAAACAATAAATATACTTACAGCTCATAAAGAAGTGAATTTCAGCGCCTACCTGGATACCGCTGGCCTTGACATTTATTTGAACAGGCTTTATGGCAACCCGGATATTTATACGAATAACATCTTTATCCTGACCAACCAGTTTTTAAGCCCTATCGCAGACCATGCACCTGACTTTTATAAATTCTTTATAACAGATACGATAGGTACAGGAAAAGATAAATTGATTGAGATCAGTTTTACGCCAAGAAACCTGGGTGATCTGTTATTTGAAGGTAAGCTATACATCACCATGGACGGCAGGTACGCCGTCAAGTCGGACTACATGAAGATTAACAAGCATATCAATATCAATTTCGTGCGCAGGATGGATATTCACCAGGATTTCCAGCAATACCCTGACGGGCGGTTCTACCTGGTAAAAAGCGATGTACAGTCTGATTTCGGGTTGATGAAAAATAATACGGTCAAGATATTTGGTGACCGGACCGTATTCTTCACAAATTACAAATTGCAGGCACCACAGCCACCTCAGTTTTATGATGGCAATGCCAATCAAAAATCTCCTGATGCCAATCAGACCAGTGATACCTACTGGCTTAGGCACAGGGCAGATACCCTGAGGCCCGCTCAGGCACAGGTATACCACCATATTGACAGCCTGGAACAGATGCCTTCCTTTAAAAGAACCATGTGGTGGGCACAATTTATTACCGGTGGTTATGCGGACGCAGGCCCCGTTCAGCTGGGCCCGAACGAGAACATATATTCGTTTAACAGTTTAGAGGGAAGCCGAATCAGCATAGGCGGCAGAACAACCCCCTTATTTAATAAGTCATTTTATCTGGAAGGTTACACCGCATATGGGTTCAAAGATCAGCAGGAAAAATATTATCTGGGCGGAATATACTCTTTTAATCAAACGCCGACCTGGCGCTATCCAAACGATTACCTAAAAGTGAGTTACCAGTATGATACCAGTATCCCCGGACAAAACTTCCTGATTGATAAGGCTCAAAGTGTTTTATCTTCCTTTACAAGGGGAGCAAGTGATCTCTGGCAGTATAACCGGATTTTTAAAGTTGATTATGTGAAGGATCTCGAAAATCACATCTCTTTTGACGCGGGGCTCAAACACTGGAACCAGGCACCCGCCGATTCATTGAAATTCCAACCGGAAGCAGGGCCGGCCGTTCATAGTTTAACAACTACAGAACTTGGATTGACCTTGCGGTATGCCCCGCACGAGCAGATCTTCCAGGGAACTGATCATCGGCATACGATTCCAAACAAATACCCGATCTTTACCTTACAGGCAAACTATGGTATGAAGGGAGTATGGGGCGGCTCTTACAACTATCTAAACCTGAGCGCCAATATTTTTAAGCGGTTTTACCTGTCACAACTGGGATATACCGACGTAACCCTTTTAGGCGGAGCAGTTTTGGGACAGGTTCCTTTTCCTTACCTGGCAATTTTGCCGGCCAATCAAACGTACGTGTATGACAAAAACGCCTATAATGACATGAACTTTATGGAATTCGTCAGCGACCATTATGTGGGATTGAATGTTACCCATGCTTTTGGCGGCTTTTTATTAAATAAGATCCCGGTATTAAGTAGTCTCAAACTCCGCGAATATCTTTCTTTTAAAATCCTCTACGGCGGGCTGCGTAAAGAAAACAACCCGGCTTACAATCCCGGGCTGTACACATTTCCTGTAAATCCGAATGGATCAGCTTTAACATATCCACTGGGTAATACGCCTTATATTGAGGTGGGTGCCGGCATAGGAAATATTTTCAAGGTGATCCGCGTGGATGCAATCAGGCGCTTTGATTACCTCAATCATCCGGGTGTAACACCTTATGGTTTAAGATTCAGCTTTACACCTGATCTATAAAAAGACTACATACACCGTTTTGTGCTTTCACCGGAAATGATTGGCCCGGTGGCGGATAGTAAAATTTTATCCACCCTATCCAGTTGTCTTGTCCTGAAATAGGTTGACAGAAAAGGATTCAAAAATGGGTTTGCAACAAATAAAGGAACAAATATATCAGGAATACTTGTCAGGGAAGCCAAGCATGCGTAGCTTGTCAAGAAAATACGGGTATCATCACGCGACTATTTCGAGTTGGATCATGGGGAATCAAAAACAAAAAAAGGGATCGGATCTGCTCAAAAAAGCTAAAACATACGAGCCACAGTTAAAAGATCAGATGCCGTCAGACGTGAAAAGCTTACAGGAGGCATTGTATTTAGCGCAGGTCCGCATACAATTGCTGGAGGCAACGATCGATATCGCAGACGAGCAATTAGGGGCAAACATCAGAAAAAAAGCTGGCACCAGGCAGTCATGAGAACAGAACAATTGTGGGGAATACGTTTATCCCTGCTTTGTTTACTGTCTGGTTATACCCGTCAGGCTTACTATAAAAAACGGATTTATAAGCAGCAAGGGCAATTTCAGCAAGAACTGGTTGTTCAGCAGGTAATGAATTACCGTAAGGTGCAGAAAAGAATAGGCAGTCGTAAATTGCTTTTACTGCTGTGTCCGTTTATGAAGCAGCATCAGATCAAAATAGGCAGGGATTGCTTTTTTGATCTTTTACGAATCTGCGGGCTTTTGATCGGCAGGAAGCGCGGAAAGCCGCGTACCACGTTTTCCGGTCACTGGCTGCGGAAACATCCCAATCTTATCAAAGATTTAACACCAGTAATAGCAGGAGGGCTTTGGGTAAGTGACATTACCTATATTGAACTATACCAGGGAAACAGCTATTTGAGCCTGGTAACGGATGCTTACAGCCGGAAGATCGTTGGGTTTCATTTAAGTGAGCGGCTTTCAGCGGCCGGCTGTATAACAGCTTTGGAAATGGCCGTTACAGGATGTGCTGAAACTAAAGGGCTGATCCATCATTCAGACCGTGGAGTACAGTACTGCTGTAGTGACTATATTGAAATACTGCAAAAGCAGGAAATAAGTATCAGCATGACCCAAAGTGGCGACCCCAGGGATAATGCTATTGCCGAAAGAGTAAATGGCATCTTAAAGACTGAGTTGCTGGAAGAAGTATTTACCGATATAGATACGGCCCGCGCAGCGGTAGCACAGGCGGTAAACGCTTACAATTATTTAAGGCCGCATAGCAGTATTGATATGCTTACCCCTGCAATAGCACACAGCAGGCGCGGTGAACTTAAACGTCGATGGAAGAATTATTATCAATCAAAGATAAAAACAGAGGAGGTTATGGACGGGTAATCATATTAGTTATCAACAACATGGCGGCTTTTTAAAAAGAAAAACGTGTCAGGAAGTGGAGAAAGCAGAGCGTTATACACATACAGAAACGAAAAAAAAAAAAAAAAAGTTTTATATTTA
>JAQNCM010000686.1 GCA_029237615.1 Mucilaginibacter sp. | reverse complement strand
ACCCACGCCCAAGTCGGTGACGCTGGCGGCGCGGCGGAGGAGCACACGGGCGGGATCCGCGCGATGCCGCTGCCGAGCCCGGCTCAGGCCTAGACGCTTGCCAGAGAGAGAGGGGCTGCGGCGAGGGCGGTCGGTCAGTTCTCGCCGCGGCCCAGGACCGGCTTGCTCGAGTTCCGCGCGCCCTCGCCGGCCAGGTCGGCGACGAGGATCCCGTTGCGGATCTGATCGAGCAGTTCGCCGACGCCGCTGGGGGAGTGGGGCAGCAGGATCGTGTTGGTGTGCGAGCCCTCGCCGAGCGCGCGGATCATGTCCGTGTACTGAGTCAGGGCCACGAGCGCCATCGCCTCCTTGGGGTCGAGCCCCTGCTCGGCGATGATCTGGAGCGACTCCTTTAGACCCTCGGCGATCGCCTTGCGCTCCTGGGCGACGCCTTCGCCCTGGAGGCGCATCGTCTCCTTCTCGCCCTCGGCCTTCTTCACCGCCAGCGTCTTCTGCGCATCGCCCTGAGCGGCCGCGGCTATCTGGTTGCGCTGCGCGGCGTTGATGTTGTTCATCGCGTCCTTGACCTTCTGGTCAGGCTCGATGTTGGTGATCAGGGCCTTGACGATCTCGTAGCCGTAGTCAGCCATCTGGCGGTGCAGCGTCTCCTGGATGTGCATGGCGATTGTGTCGGCGTCGGCGTAGGCCTCGTCGAGTTCCATGCTCGGGATGTGCGAGCGCACGACGTCGAACGCGTAGGACTGGATCTGCACCTGCGGGTCGTCGAGCTTGTAGAAGGCGTCCTGCACCTGCTGCTCGGAGGCGCCGACCTTGTACTGAACGGCCAGCTTGACCCGGACGAACACGTTGTCCTTCGTCTTGGTCTCGATCTCGGCGTTGAGCTGCTCGACCTGGAGGGTCATCCGTCCGGCCACGCGCTGGACGAACGGCGACTTGGTTTGCAGACCCGGACCGGCGACGCGCACGAACTTGCCGAACCGCTCAACGATCGCGCGCTCGTTCTGCTCGACGGTGAAAAAGAAGACAGGCACTGTGTTCCCTTCCGAAATCGTGGGGGTCATCGCCTCTGCCGCTGTCGCGCGGCCGCGACCCTTGGCAGTGGGGAGTCTACGACCCGGTCAGTCGCCTGATGTGCGTCGGACCCACGGCCTGCGCTCCGGCTGGCGCCGAGGACTCGCGTGCCCGGGTGGCGGAGGAGTAACTTCAGGCCATGACCACCGACGCGGAGCTCGCGCAGCTGGTGGGCCGGCATCCCGATCCGCGCCTGCTCGGAGAGGAGGTGCAGCAGCTGCCGGCGGATGTCGGGCGCCCCGCGCCGATCCCGCGCGATCCCCGGCGCGCGCCGCTCGTGGCCGTCGGCGCGACGATGACTGGGGTGACGCTGATCGGAGGCCTCGCCCTGCTCGCGGCGGGGTCCGTGGTGGTGATCGAAAGCGGCTGGAACGGGTTCGGCCTGGTCGCGTTCGTGCTGGGCGTGCTGCTTGTGAGCACGCACTGGGGCTGGGTGCACGTGGCCGAGATCACCGCGAACTCGCTCGAGGGGTCTCGCAACCGCCAGCGGATCGGCGACCGCGAAGCGTGGCTCGAGCGCGTCGAGCCGTACGCGCGCCGGACCGTCACCACCAGTGTGCGTGACGACGGCGCGATCGTGATCGAGCGCATCTGCCACCGCCCGGTACCGGTGGGCGAGGATCGTTTCAGCTTCGTCACGCAGCTCGAGGCCCGTGAGCAGCACTCGGGCGAAGAGCCCGGGGCGCAGGTGGCCGAGCGCGCTGAGCTGATGCGCCGCCAGGCCGCCGCCGACACCGAGCGCGAGCGAGTCCGCTACGAGGCGGCCGCCGAGGCGTTCCGGCTGGCGCAGTTCGATCACGACGACGAGCAGCAGCGGCTGGCCGCGGTGCGCGCCGCGTCGCAAGCGCTGTCGGATCAGATCAACACCAACTTGCGCGAGCCGCCGCTGGCCGAGTAGACGTGCGGCGTGTGAGAGGCTAGAGCGATGAACCTCACCAAATACGGAATCTGGACCTCGGAGCGCTCGCTCGGCGACGAGCATCTGGCCGAGGCCGCGCAGCTGGTCGAATCCCTCGGCTTCGGCGCGCTGTGGCTGGGTGGCTCCCCGCATCTGCCCGTCACCCGGCCGATGCTGGCCGCCACCGAGCGCATCGTGATCGCCACCGGGATTGTCAACGTCTGGCACTACGAGCCGGCCCAGCTGGCCGCCGAGTTCGCCGAGCTCGACGCGGAGTTCCCCGGCCGGCTGCTGCTAGGTATCGGGATCGGCCATCGTGAGGCCACGATCGAATACGCCAAGCCGCTGACCACGACGCGGATGTTCCTCGACGGCATCGCCGCAGCCCCCACGCCGGTCCCCAAGGAGCGGATGTGCCTGGCGGCGCTCGGGCCCAAGATGCTTGACCTCGCCGGCGAGCGCACGCTCGGCACCCACCCCTACGTCGTCCCGCCCGAGCACAGCCGGTTCGCCCGCGAGCGGCTCGGCGAGGGCAAGCTCGTCGCCCCCGAGCTGGCCTGCGTGCTCGACACCGACCCCGAGCGCGCGCGGGCCACCGCGCGCCAGTACGCCAAGCTCTACCTCGGCTTGACCAACTACACCAGCAACCTGCTGAGGTTCGGGTTCACCGAGGCCGACATCGCCGACGGTGGCTCGGACCGGCTGGTGGACACGATCGTTCCGCAGGGTGACGCGGCGCGGCTCGCCGCGGCGGCCCAGGAGCATCTCGACGCCGGTGCCGATCACGTGTGCCTGCAGACAGTCGGGGTCCGCGGCGTGCCGGAGCAGGAGTGGACGGCCCTCGCCGGTGCGCTGATCGGCTGAGCGAGCGCTGAGGCCTGGCGCCGGCGAGCGCGCGGTTGAACTACGGAGCGGTCGGGGTGCTGTCGGGCGACCGTACCGGCGGGGCCTTCAGCACCCAGCCGATCAGCACGAACTGGAGCGGAAGGCGCGCCCACAGCAGCCAGCTGGGGATCCGCTCGCTGCCCGAGTCCTGCGGACGGACGGCCATGTGGATGTTCGCCGGGTACACGGCGAGCAGCAGCGCCACGAGGTACTGGCGGGCGCGTCCCTCGGCTCCCGGGATCAGCGCCAGCGCGCCGCCGGTTAGTTCGGCCACCCCGGCCGCCTGGTTGACCGTCTTGCGTGACGCCGGCAGCCACGGAGGAACGATCGCCTCAAAGAACTTCCGGCCGAAGGTCAGGTGGGAGATTCCGGAGAAGCCGAAGAAGGCGGCAACGCGAAGGCGGGAGCGGGTCATCCGCGCGGCAACATACCAACCGCGGGGGGCTCAGGGGCCACTACGACACAGCGGGGCGTGGCGAGAAAGCGATCAGAAGATAGATCGCTCTCTCGCCACAGCCGATGACGTCCGCGGACGTCAGGGCATGAACAGCATCCCCTGGGCGGGCACCGCCGGACCGGTCAGCTTGACCGGAGTGACCGCGCCGCTGTTGGGGTTCAGCTCGCCGAGGTAGTTGGCCGGGAACCCGGGCGCCGGGCACGTGCTTGGCGCGCTATTGGCGTTGCACGGCGTGGCGGCGACGAACTCGGCGCCGAGCTTGAACGGCCCGGCCACCCGGTAGACCGTGTTGGTCGAGCCGGCGGTCACGTAGATCGCGCCGGAGTGCGTGGTGGCCCAGACGCTGTCGTCGACGGAGACCGACAAATTCAGCACCGACAGCGACTGGTGCTTGGTGCCGGCG
>JAQNCM010000026.1 GCA_029237615.1 Mucilaginibacter sp. | reverse complement strand
GGTAACAGTTGCACTTTTAGGCCCGCATTGACCTGGAGGAGGGCTATCAGAGGTTAGTGTAAGTGTAGCTGAGTTTTCTGAAGATCCGGGCGTATAAACAGGATTGAGTATTGAGGAATTAGAAAAGGAACCCTTACCTCCCGACCATTTCCCGCCAGCGACGCCCGTTATAATTCCGCTTAACTGTACAGGGCTGCCGGTTGCTACTGTTTGATTTGGGCCCGCATTGACTGTAATCGCCTGGTAAATAGTAACGGTTGTGCTTGACGAGCTTCCCTGACAACCGCCGGTTGTGGGAATGTTATTGGTAATATTATATGTACCCGCAATGCTTTTCTTCAAATCGATTTCCCCGGTACTTGAATTAGCAAAGACTAACCCTGACGGGGTGGCACTAAAAGTACCGGCAGTAGCCCCTGTTGTAAACAAAGGAGAAGGATTGTTATTATCCTGACAATAAGAAGCGTTATATGAAAATTGAGTCTGGGGATTAGTAACAATTGAAAAAGCCGAACTGGTTGTAACCGGGCAAGGCCCTTTACCCGTGAAAGAAATTACATATTTACCTAATGTACTTGCGCCGACATTGATTTCGCCTGTTTGATTATTAACAAAAACCAGGCCCGCAGGAGACGCACTGAAAGTTCCGCCCGCTGGATTGTTTATTACCGGAATCTGATTACTAGTAGAAGAACATACTGACCCGGTGAGATATTGGAATTGCGGCCCGCTAATGGTATTTACGGTAACAGTTACGGGCGTGCGCGCACTACTGCATTGCCCAGTAGTATTTTGTACATAATAAGTTGTGCTTCCGTTCAAAGCAGGGGTTGTATATGTATTCCCGTTTGCAAGTAAATTACCACCTGACGGGGCATCGTACCACTGCACTGTACCGCTTGTAACGCTGGCTGTTAAAACGGCGGATGACCCCTGGCAAGCGATAACTCCACTCGAAACGGGTGCCGGAGGAATTGGATTGACGTTCACAATTACCGGCGTGCGCAAACTGGTGCAGCCGTTAGCATTGGTTTGAACGTAGTAAGTAGTTGTCGCTGATAATACGGGCGTAACATAAACCTGTCCGGTAGATAGTAAATTCCCACCTGTTTGGCTATCATACCACGAATAATTACCTGCCCCGGTGACTGTAAGGGTTGCAGGGCTGCCTGAGCACACCGTTACATCGGGGGCCGAAGGAGGTGTTACCTGCGGAATCACTGAAACAATTACTACAGACCGCGGACTGGTACATCCTGCCAGCGTTGTTTGTACATAATAAGTGACATTTGCTGTCAGTGCCGGCGTTGTAAAGGTATTGCCTGTTGTAATTAAATTGCCGCCGGCCAGCGCATCATACCATTGATAATTACCTCCTGGTGCGGTAGGCGCTAAAGTTGCTGACGAACCATAACAAATAATAGCACCCGAAACAGACGGCGCGGAAACAGGTGATTTAATAACAACTTTTACTAAAGCACGGGTACTTGAACATCCGCTGTTATCAGTTTGCACATAATAATTAGTATTGCTGTTGAGTACAGGTGTTTGATAGGTAATACCGGCAGCGAGGACGTTTCCACCAGTGGGTGCATCGTACCACGAGTAGTTACCTGCAGGGGCAGTTGCCGCAGTCAGGGCAATGCTGCTTCCAGAGCATATCGTATCGGTTTGAGCAACAGGAGCAGAGGCGATTGGGGTAACCGTTACTATAACGGCGCCACGCTGACTTTCACAACCGTTTGTTGAAAGCTGTACATAATAGGTTTTTGTTGCGGTTAAAGGCGGTGTTGTAAAGTCTGGACTTGAAATAAGTGGTGTTCCTCCGCTTGGTACATCGTACCATGAATAAACACCGCCGGGTATTTGAGGAGCATTTAAATTTGCAACAGACCCGGAGCAAATAGTAATATTTGGTAGAACCGGCGCCTGCGGATATGGCGTTACAACGGCTGTGACCGGTGTTGGGATACTTTTGCAGCCGTTTATGGTTGCAACTACATAATATAAGGTTGTAGTGGTGAGCGGAGGTGTTGTATAACTTGATGTCGTACTTACAAGATTTCCACCGGACGGAGCATCATACCATTCATAACTGTCACCGCCTTTGGCCAACAAAGTTGCACTGTTACCAGCACAAACCGTCATCCCGGTAACACTGGGCTTGCCTATCAGGTCAACAAAAACTCCGCCTCTTGCGCTGGTACACCCATTTAATGTTGTTTGAATATAAAAAGCAGTTGGCTTTGTTATTGGTGGGGTAACATAAGTGTCGCCACTGGCTAAAAAATTACCACCAGTTGGCGCATCATACCATTGGTATACTCCGCCAGGGGTATTGGCGTGAAGTGTGGCCGGGCTATTGGGACAAACAATCTGATTGAACGCAGTTGGCGCGTCTGGCGTTATTGATTCATTTATATTTATGCTGGCAGTTACGGGCTGGCAACCTGCTACATTGTTTGTCACTGAAACTTTATAAGTACCGGCTTTACCTACAGTAATAGATGGCGTGCTTTCTCCTGTACTCCATGAATAAATATAAGGTGTTGTGCCGCCTTTTGGAGTAGCAGTTAATACAACATCAGTACCGGAACATATACTTGTGCCTGATGCCGATATAGTTACAGCAGTTACACATTGGCTATAAGAATGGAACGATAACAAAAGAAAAACCAACGCAAAAAGCCACGTCCAGATGATATTATGTGCCTTTTTATTACTTTTAATCAATTGATTTCTCAAAGCTAGTCCCTTCCCATGTAATGGAAATTGTTTGAGTCCGGTTTAATGAACACAAACACATCCCTGCAAACATCACTACCATTTTTACGAAAAAAATGGTAGAAATGTTCAGTTAATTGCTAATAATTGCTAAATATTTGCTATACGTAACACCGTTTTAAAGTATTGAAAACGAGTATCTTATTAATATTATTTAAGTAATATTGTTTTAAATGTTAATAATTTTAACCTTTAATGTGGGTGATGCTTTGAAATAGATAAAATATCGTTGTTTACCCATTGTTATACTTCCGGGCGAGTTAAATTATACCTGGTCCAGTTTACTTTATTCTGATTAGCTCAGCTATTGTCACAATTTCCCCCTTTTATTGTCGTGCAAAGCTCCCTTGTTTTTGGTTAATTCGTTTTACGTTTGTGCTAATCAATCAACATTATGACACAAATTAATGCTTACATTAACTTTAATGGCAAATGCCGCGAGGCAATGACCTTTTACCAGGAATGTTTAGGTGGTAACCTTGTACTGCAACCAATTGAGGGATCTCCAATTGAGTCGCAATGTCCGGCATCTATGAAAACTCACATTATGCATTCCTCTTTAACCAAAGACAGTTTAATTTTAATGGCTTCAGATATGACGGGGCCAGGCGGTTATATATATGGAAACTCAATTGTACTATCGTTAAATTGCAGCAGCGAAGAGGAGATTAACACCTTTTATTCAAAGCTTTCAGAAGGCGGGGAAATTGTTGATCCGTTAAAAGTTCAATTTTGGGGTGCTTTGTTTGGGGTTTTTGATGACAAGTTCGGTATCAGGTGGATGCTGATCCATGATAAAAATCAAAATTAACCATTTTGATCTAATTGCTCATGAAACCAACAACCATCAAAATTCTTTATTGGATATTTACTGTTCTATTCTCATTAGCCATGTTTGGCGATGCCTTTGGGGGCATAACGAAGCAGGAACCTGGTATTGTTGTACTAAAACACCTTGGTTATCCTGTTTACAATCTTCCATTGTTTGGCGTCGCCAAGTTATTGGGTGCGATAGCGATATTACAGGCAAGATTTCGCACCATTAAGGAATGGGCCTATGCAGGCTTCACCATTAACTTTATTAGTGCAATAGCGTCAAGGGCAATTGTCGGCGATGCGCTTCAACTATTGATCCCTCCGGTAATTATGCTGGTGTTCATGTTTATATCTTATTTTTTATGGAAAAAATATCAGGAAATAAAACGCGATTGATATAAAGAATTAAATCTCACTTTGAAAACTTCAGATAATTAAGCGATTTAACATATTAATAATTTGGATTTTATACCTTTATTATCAACGAATTTAATCACCTAAAATCAATATCAACATGAAAAAAATCAACATCTTTTACTGGGTCTTCACAATTTTGCTCGTGCTATTAATGCTATCATCCGCTATACCCAGCCTGATGAATTCTCCGCAGTCGGCTGAGTTTATGAAGCATCTGGGCTATCCGCTCTATTTTGCCAAGTTCCTGGCGGTAGCTAAACTATTGGGTATTGTAGCATTACTTGTTCCTGGTTTTCCTAAAATTACCGAATGGGCGTATGCAGGGTTCACTTTTGATCTAATTGCAGCTTGCTATTCGTTTATAGCGTTAGGCGATCCTGCTTCCACGTATGTGTTATTCCCTGTGTTCTTCATTATACTGGCAGGTTCTTATATTTTTTATCATAAAAGATTGAAAGCAAAAACTTTGCATGAAATCGCTGTTTAAAAATCAAAATACATTAGTTTGAAACTTAGACGTTTTTTTTCACTCTTCCGCCAGGCAGTCCGCGGTAGTCAGCAGGACTATACCGAGGGAAGTATAAGAAAAGCGGTATTTCTGCTGGCTATTCCCATGATAATGGAAATGATCATGGAATCTGTTTTTGCGGTGGTGGACATTTTTTTTGTTGGCAAACTCGGAAATGCTGCAGTAGCTACGGTTGGCCTTACGGAATCTGTACTCAGCCTGGTTTATTCATTAGCCATTGGTTTAAGTATGGCTGCTACAGCGTTGGTAGCCAGGCGCGTAGGGGAAAAGAATTTTAAGGAAGCGGCCCATGCAGGTATGCAAACTATTTTGTTTGCCATCTTTCTTTCTGTAATAGTAGCGGTCACAGGACTTTTTTCAGCCGGATCCATTCTTCGCGCAATGGGAGCTGATGCAAACATGATCGCTGAAAATATCCGGTATACCCAAATCATGTTTGGCGGTAATATAGTGATCATGCTGCTTTTCCTGATCAATGGGATATTTCGCGGCGCAGGGGATGCCAGTATTGCCATGAGGAGCTTGTGGATAGCAAATATCTCTAACATTATCTTGTGCCCGCTGCTAATTTATGGATTTGGCCCAATTCCATCATTAGGATTAAAAGGTGCGGCAATTGCTACTACCGCCGGCAGAAGTATTGGTGTTTTATACCAGCTATACAGGTTGTTCATACGTAAAGGTTTGCTAAGTTTTTACCTGTACCAGTTAAAGCCACAAAAGGAGCTGCTTTGGCAGATTGTTAAAATTGGCAGTACCGGAACTATGCAATTCCTGGTGAGTTCCGCAAGCTGGATATTTTTGGCCAGGCTGATGGCCGGGTTTCATGAGGCGGCAATGGCAGGATACCAGGTTGCCATACGCCTGTTAATATTTTTCCTGCTGCCGGCCTGGGGTATGAGCAATGCCGCAGCTACTTTAACCGGCCAGAACCTGGGCGCCGGCAAACCGGAGCGTGCTGAACAAAGTGTTTGGATCACTACCGTTTACAATGTGATATTTATGCTCTCTGTAAGCTTATTTTTCTTCCTTTTTGGTGAGCCGATTGTGAACTTTATGAATAGTGATATACAGGCGAGGCATTTTGCTTTACAGGCACTACGCATAGTGAGCGCCGGTTACGTATTCTTTGGCGTAGAAATGGTAATGATGAATGCATTTAATGGCGCCGGGGATACCCGAACACCTACCGTTGTAAATTTAATAGGCTTCTGGTTGTTTCAGATCCCGCTTGCGTGGGTATTAAGTACCTACTATATCAGGGAACCGAAAGCTATTTTTTTGGCTATCGTAATTTCGCAATTTGTTACCGCCTTGTTAAGTTTTATCCTGTTTAAAAGAGGGAGTTGGAAGAAGATAAAAGTATAAGTATATATGGTAGAAATATTTAAAACAAATGTGAACAATAAGAAATTGGCAGGCACCCTTTTAAAAGAGCTGCATGCCAGCTTTCCCTGCTATTGTTTTAATTTTGATCTTGATGATTGCGACCGTATACTTCGTGTGCAAAGTGAGGATATTTCTATTGAACTAACTAAGATCATCCAAATAGTAAAAGCACATTCAATCGAGGTAAGTTTACTTGAGGAATAGCAATGGTAAACAGGCGAAAGGTAAAAAGACATCATACTGAACCTTTCGCCTTACTCCGCTACCCTTATTTTTATAACAATCTTTTTCACCATATCGTACCCATCAACTTTAATATTGGGACGATGTGCATCTTCCGGGAAAAACAAGTAAAATGTACCCGGTTCAGCAATGTAATATTTACCCTCAGCATTATTATAATTGGCGTTATCTTTTGTTGCATCGTACGGTTTTATTACCGCAGCTGTTGATACCGGAGCAACGCCAATTTTTTCCTTGCCCCGGATTACATATTGAAGATCAACGTATTTCCGGTGTGACTCCCAGGCCGATTGCTCAAACGTTTTCGACGGCGCTTCGGTTATTGTCGCATAAACATGATCCCCATCAATTATATATTTACCGGGTTTCAGTTTGGCTAAGTCATTATCACGCATAAACGCAAATGCTTTATCCCATTCAGTTTTGTTTCGATGATATTGTGCGGCAAACTCAATTTTATTTACGCCGGGAGAAACGTTTAGATTAAGTCCTTTTTCCCATTCGTTGCTGTAGAGCCATTTAGCTGCATTCTTTTCGTTCCAGGCGCTTTTGGCAGTGTCCTGTGCCAAAACCACATTTGTTAAAACGAAACAGGCTATTACGAGGGCTGTTTTTTTGTAATTTGATAAATAATACATGGTTTATTTGATTAATATTTAGCAGGTTGAAATTTAAGCTAATTTGTAAAAACTATTTTACCTTTTTTTGAAATCGTAAATAGTAACTTTGATGGTGAGTAGTTAACGGTGATTTATCATTTATTATACTTACCACTGCCATTGACCAAACAACCAATTATAACAACCTTGAAAATATTACACAGCGTACACCCAGAGGATTTTAAGAAATATGATACCGCATTGATCAGGGAGCGGTTTTTAATTGCAGATACAGTTCAAAAAGATGCTGTTAACTGTGTATATACGCATTATGACCGGATGATTGTTGGAACCGCCAACCCGATAACCGAAGAGCTCATACTGGAAAATTATCGCAATCTACGCGCTGAATACTTTCTGGAACGAAGAGAGATCGGGATAATCAACGTAGCGGGACAGGGCGTTATTACCGCAGATAGTCAAAACTATGAGCTGAATAAATTTGATTGTTTATATATTGGCAAAGGCGTAAAAGATGTGACGTTCTCCAGTAAGAATAGTGAAGATCCGGCGGTGTTTTATTTGCTTTCAGCACCTGCACATACTACCCATCCGACGGTTTTAATGACTATTGATAAGGCGGCAAAAGTTGACGCTGGCAGTTCTGATACCGCAAATTTGCGTACTATAAATAAGTACATTCATGCAGATGGTATTTTAAGCTGCCAACTGGTAATGGGGTTAACAATTTTGCATCCGGGTAGTGTTTGGAATACCATGCCCGCACATACGCACGACCGCCGGATGGAGGCTTATTTTTATTTTGACCTGCCTAAAGACCAAAAGATAGTTCATTATATGGGAGAAGGAGATGAAACCAGGCATATTATGATGAATAATTATGAGGCTGTTGTTTCGCCTCCCTGGAGTATTCATTCGGGAAGCGGGACTACCAACTATAATTTTATTTGGGGAATGGCAGGTGAAAACCTGGATTATTCCGATATGGACCCGATTGCAATAACAGATTTAAGATAATATTAGTATTACAAAATGGCAGACAAGTTTTCGTTAACAGGAAAAGTAATTATAGTAACCGGCGGCACAGGTATTTTAGGGAATGCATTTGTTAATGGCATAGTTGAAGCCGGCGGTACGGTGGGAATATTGGGTCGCAATAAATCTATTGCTGAAGATCGTGCTGCCCAAATCAATGCTGGCGGGGGCAAAGCGATAGCATTAGTGGCCGATGTATTAAATACGGAGGAATTGACTGCTGCAAAAAATAAAGTTTTAGACGCTTTTGGCAGGGTGGACGGATTGGTCAATGGAGCCGGAGGTAATATGCCGCAAGGAGTTTTGCAGCCGGAAGAAGATATTTTCAGCATGAACCTGGAAGGAATGAAACAGGTACTGGAAATTAATTTATGGGGTACATTATATCCTACACAAATATTCGGCGATGCAATTGCAAAATCAGGAAAGGGTAGTATTGTTAATATATCCTCAATGAATTCAAAAAGAGCCATTACAAAAGTGCTGGGCTATAACATGGGGAAAGCAGCTGTAGATTGTTACACCCAATGGTTTGCTGTTGAGCTTGCCAACCGTTATGGTGATACCATCCGGATGAATGCACTGGCGCCCGGGTTTTTTCTTACTGAACAAAATCGTAACCTTTTAACCCTGCCCGAAGGTGGTTTTACAGAGAGAGGTGAAAAAGTGATCAGGAATACACCATTTAAACGCTTTGGCCATCCAGACGAATTAATAGGGGCATTGGTTTGGTTGTTAAGCGATGCTTCGGCATTTGTTACAGGTTCAATGATATGTGTAGATGGAGGCTTTTCGATATTCGGGGGGGTGTAATTTAATTGGTTGATTGAGTGAGTAGTTGATTATGTGAGTAGTTAAAAAAAATATAATTTTAAATAATTAATTAACCAATCAACCCAATCTAACTTAATCAACCACTTAACTTAATCTAACTTAATCAACCAATATGATCAATCGTCGAAAGTTCATTCAAACCACTTCGGTTGCGGGAACCAGTTTTCTGCTGGCGCCGCATTTAGGAAAAGCTACAGGGTTTTTCAAAGGATCGCCTAATGAAAAAGTTGTAATAGGCATGATGGGTACGCATAGCCGGGGTTTGTACCTGGCCCAAAACTTTGCCAAATTACCAAATGCGGAAATCGGTTATGTATGTGATGTAGATTCAAATGTAGTGGCGAGCACTATAGCTGACATTTATAAGCGTACCGGCAAAAAGCCGGAAGGGTTTACCGACATCAGGAAATTGCTGGAGAAAAAGGACGTGGACGCAATTGTAATCGCCGCCCCAGATCATTGGCATGCGCCTGCAACTATAATGGCCTGCCAGGCAGGTAAACATGTTTATGTGGAAAAACCGTGCAGCCATAATCCGCATGAGGGAGAGATGGCCGTGGCTGCTTCAAAAAAATATAACCGACTGGTGCAAATGGGTAGTCAGCGCAGATCGTTTACCAATGTGCAGGGGATGGTAAAGGAATTGCATGAAGGGGTTATCGGTCGTGCTTATTATGCTAAAGGCTGGTATACCAATCACAGAGCGAGTATTGGAGTTGGTAAAGAAACACCTGTACCACCCAATTTGGATTACGAGCTTTGGCAAGGCCCTGCGCCGCGCAAACCGTATAAAGATAACCTGATTCATTATAACTGGCATTGGTTCTGGAATTGGGGAACCGGCGAGGCATTAAACAATGGCACGCACGAACTGGATGTGATCCGCTGGGGTCTGGGTGTCGACTTTCCGAGCAAAGTGGTTTCTACCGGTGGACGTTTCCATTTTAAGGACGACTGGCAAACGCCGGATACCCAAAACATATTGTATAATTTCCCCAATAATACCGCAGCTGAATGGGAGGGACGTAGCTGCAACGGTTATAATATGGAAGGACTGGGGCGCGGTGTGACATTTTACGGAGATAAAGGAACTATATTTTACCAGGGAGGCAACGGTTACACTGTGTATGACGGCGATAACAAATTTGTAAAGGAAGTAAAAGATGATACCGTAGTGGATGCCACTAACAAAGTTAGCCCGACAGAAGCACTGGATGGCCAGCACATGAAAAACTTTGTTGATTCGGTGCGTGGCATAACGCATCTGAATTGCCCTATTGAAACAGGTTTTAAATCGACCCTATTGCCACAACTGGGAAATATTTCTTACCGTGTTGACAGGGTTTTACATATCGACACAGCTAACGGGCATATTTTGAATGACCCTGAAGCAATGCAGCTTTGGAGCCGGACCTATGAAAAAGGGTGGGAAGTAAAGGTATAGTTAATGCTGCCTGTTTGGTGTTCCATTTTTTGAGACGGAACACATGGAACGGTTGGAACGGGTGGAACACTGACTCACCCTGGAAAAAGTTGACACTTTTTATTACAATTGTAAAGATGACTTCTGTGGTTGCCTGTCATATTCTTATTACTACGGCGCTTAACTCATTACAAATAAAATAAATTATATATCTTGCCCGGCAAATTAAATATTCATTAATGAACCCTTATAGAATTATCCTGTCGTTCCTGTTATGTTTCGGGGTGTTAACAACTTATGCACAAAATGCCGAGAAGGCGCCTGACAAATATGATCAGCATAAAGTATTTACCCCCTCGTTTTATCCTGCAAAAGGCAATGAATACCGTACAGCCGCTGGCACGCCGGGTGCTAAATACTGGCAAAACCGTGCTGATTATAAATTGAACGTGACCTTAGATACTGCACAACACCGGATTAGCGGTACAACATTAATAACTTATACTAATAATAGCCCTGATCCGCTGGCATTTTTATGGCTGCAGGTTGATCAGAATATTTACCGTGAAGATTCTCGCGGCGAGGCAACCAGTCCTGTAGCAGGTGGCCGTTTTAACAACAAATCATTTACCAATGGAGACGAAATAAAAGGCGTTTATGTTATAAAAAACGGAAAAGCCGAGAAGGTTGACTACCTGGTAACTGATACCCGTATGCAAATAAAGCTGAGCGATACCTTACGTGCCGGCGGCAGTAAGTTGCAGGTAAGGATTGATTATGCATTTGATGTGCCTCAATATGGTACAGACAGGTTGGGCCGTAAATTGTACAAAGACGGCTGGGTTTATGAAATAGCTCAATGGTACCCGCGCATGGAAGTGTATGACGATGTTACCGGTTGGAATGTGATCCCATATATGGGTGCCGGAGAGTTTTATTTAGAATATGGGAATTTCGACTATAGCATTACTGCGCCGTCCAACCTTGTTGTTGTAGGTTCGGGCGAATTAATAAATCCGGCAGAAGTGCTTACACCGAAAATATTGAGTCGTTTAGCCGTAGCAAAAGGCAGCGATAAAACGGTGATGATCAAGGATTCTGCAGAACTTCACAGCAGCGACCTGCATCCGCAAAAGGCCAGTCTTACCTGGCATTTTTTCTGTAAAAACTCTCGCGACGTATCATGGGCGGCATCAAAAGCCTTTATGTGGGATGCAGCAAGAATAAACTTGCCGAGTGGCAAAAAAGCCCTTGCCCAATCCGTTTACCCGGTTGAAAGCAAAGGAATGAATGCATGGAGCCGCTCAACCGAATATGTAAAGGGATGTATTGAGTTGTATTCAAAAGAGTGGTATGAATATACTTACCCGGTTGCCACTAATGTTGCCGGTATAGTAGGAGGGATGGAATACCCGGGTATTGTATTTTGCGGTGCCGAAAACCAGACCGGCAGTTTATGGGAAGTTACCAATCATGAGTTTGGGCACAACTGGTTCCCGATGATCGTTGGCTCCAATGAGCGTAAATATGCCTGGATGGATGAAGGATTTAATACATTCATAAATAAGGTTGATACGAAGGTGTTTAATAAGGGCGAATACTATGAACCTGCCGATGCGCAAAAAGCAGCCCCTAATATGTTTAGCGATGATGCTGATGCGATAATGAACACACCGGATGTAATTCAGCCTGATTATTTAGGTTATGCAGCCTATGAGAAACCCGCATTGGGCCTCACTATATTACGTGAACAGATTTTAGGCGAAAAAAGATTTGACTATGCTTTTCAAACCTATATTAAACGCTGGGCTTTTAAGCATCCTACTCCGTGGGACTTTTTTCACACCATGGATAATGCTGCCGGAGAAGATTTGAGCTGGTTTTGGAATGAATGGTTTTTTACTACCTGGAAACTGGATCAATCTGTAAAATCGATAGATTATACTGATGATGATCCGGCTAAAGGTTCATTAATCACCATCGAAAATTTAGGAGGCCTTGCAATGCCTGTTACGATAGCTGTTAAGGAAGAAAACGGCCACACCGGCACCGTTAAATTACCTGCCGAAATATGGCAGCGCGGCGGTACATGGACTTTTGCCAATAAATCGACCTCAAAACTAAGCTATGTAATTATCGACCCCGACCATGTTTTGCCGGATGTTGATCCTGAAAACAACTCTTTTAGCGGGGTCGCTATTCCAAAGGATTTAACTGCCGCCAAAGTGATCAATAATTACATGGAAGCAATTGGAGGTGAAAAAAAGGTAAAAGACGTGAAGGATCTTGTTATAAATTCCGAAGGTAATGTACAGGGTATCGGCGTGATAAGGGTAAGTGATTATAAAACACCCGATATGTTTATGCAGGATATCTCGGTTCCATCATTTGGCAACCAAAGTATTGGCCATATTGTAATTACAGGTGATAGTTTGAACTTAGTTCAGATGAGAAAACCTGTTCCAATCACCAATGATGTAAAAGGAGGCATCAAGGCACGTTACAAACTGTTTCCGGAACTTGATTTTAACAAACCCGGCTATACGCTGCAATTGGATCCTATTATAAAAGTGGTTAATGGTCAGCTGGCATACCTTGTAAAAGTAACCTCACCTGACGGAACTAAAGTGAATTATTATTACGACCAGAAAACTGGTTTAAAAATTAAACAATTCACCGATATCTCCGGCAGCACAGTTATGGAATTTGGCAATTACCAGGATATTCAAACCGGCATAAAAATACCATTCTCTGAAAAAACTAATGTTGTTGGCCAGCCAATAGAATTTAAAGTAAAAAGTACGGCCGTGAACAGCGGATTGGGAAATGATACTTTTAAATAAGTCGGGATTCAGCGTCTAAAATCAATGGTTTTATCTATTGATTTTAGACTTGCTATCTTAATTATTAAAAAACGCAATGCCAAAATAGAATTGCTGCAAAGTAAAAAGGCTTTAACCATCAAGATTAAAGCCTTTTTGCTTTGTTATAAAACTGAATATTATATAACCTTAGTATCAAACAATACCTGGTTCATATTTCTAACCGCATCAGCGCTTTTGTTAAACTCAGCCTGTTCTGCGTCGCTTAATTTAAACTCAAGGATCTTTTCGAAACCATTTTTACCGATAATAACAGGTACTACTAAGGAGATGTCTTTCTGTCCGTATTCGCCATCAAGAGCAACACCACAGCTGATCAGTTTTTTCTCATCGCGAACAATGCTTTCAACCATCGCAGCAGTGCCTGCGCCCGGCGCGTACCATGCAGATGTACCGATCAGTTTAGTCAAAGTAGCTCCGCCGACCATAGTTGCTGCAACTACTTTGTCCTGTTGCTCCTTGCTTAATAATTGCGTTACAGGGATGCTGTTCCAGGTGGCATGGTTTATCAAAGGGATCATAGTGGTATCACCGTGACCGCCAATTACCACTGCGTTAAGATCGGCTGGAGAGCAGCCTAATTCCTGGCTCAGGTAATATTTAAACCTTGACGAATCCAATGCGCCGCCCATCCCCAGAATTTTATTTTTGGCTACCCCTGATGTTTTAAGCGTAAGGTAGTTCATGGTATCCATCGGGTTTGAAACCACAATGATGATAGTATTGGGCGAATGCTTTAAAATGCTCTCTGTTACACTTTTTACAATGTTAGCATTGTTGCCGATCAATTCCTCGGGGGTCATGCCAGGTTTACGAGGTATGCGTGAGGTAATAACTACCACTTGTGATCCTGCAGTAGCTGCATAATCTTTAGTTACTCCTTTTATTTTAGTATCAAAGCCTA
>JAQNCM010000571.1 GCA_029237615.1 Mucilaginibacter sp. | reverse complement strand
CGCGCGGCTACTGCCCGGATACGCGGGGAACGCTGATCGACAACTACCCATCGGCCGTACCGGGAGGCGCAGTGGGCTACGGATTTGCGTCCGACCACCTGGCAAGCACAACCAACGGCCAGCATATTGTGGGTGCGACCGCCAACCCGCCGCAGTTGCTCGACGCGAACGTCGTCGTTCCAACGAACGTGCCGCCGCCCACCCCCGGAGCGCCGGTGTCGGGCGCCTGCCCCACCACGACGGCCACCGTGAATGGTGTGACGGTGACGAAGACGGTGCCGCTGCAGATTACGAATCCGAACAACTACCCGCAGTCGCTGGCCAGCTTCGCGCCCTCGCTGATCCACCAGGTGGTGACGTCGCCCAATTCGTCACTGGCGGTGGTGACATATGAGCAGGCGGCACCGACGCCGGGCAACGCACTGCTGCCGATCTATACGATCCCCGCCCCAGGCGCCGCAGGCACGCTGAGCAGCGTGAAGCTGACCGGCGCGCAGGCAACCACTCCGGTGGCGGCGATCTTCAGCCCGGACTACACGCAGATCTTCGTCTCGACCGGCGGCGACTCGAACATGCACATCGTCTCGACCAGCAGCCTGACGGATACGGAGCAGTTCAACCCGAACCTGCCGGACGGTCTCGGCGGCATCACGCCGGCACAGTTCATCGCAGTGAAGCCCAGGGCGATCCCGTAAGGTAGCAAGTCGGCAAGTCAGCGGCTTTGCTGGTCTGCATTCACCAATTGCGATTTAGGACCTGAGAAGGCCGGCCAGCGATGGTCGGCCTTTCTCATTTGCGGATCCTCAGCTCTGCAGACCCCTCGCCAACCTCAGGATGACTGGTGTGGCCAAATCATGATCGGCTGACTTGCCGACTCGCTGGCTTGCTGACTCGCTCAGGCCTTACTTGCGGCTCTTCGCGATGGCGTCGAGGATGCCGTTGACGAAGCCGAGCGACTCGGGGGCGGAGTAGCGCTTGGCGATCTCGAGCGACTCGTTGATGACGATGGGCACCGGGGTGCCGGGGAAGCCGACCAGCTCAGCCACCGCGAGCCGCAAAAGGTTGCGGTCGACGGCCGGCATGCGTGGGATGCGCCAGTTTGCGGAGTACTGACCGATGAGCGTGTCGATCTCTTCCTCGCGTGTGGTGGCCATGCGGAAGAGGTCTTCTGCGAAGCCGCGGGTGTCCTGGTCGATGGCCTCTTCGCGCGCACCCCAGAAGGTCTGGCGGACCTGGTCCGGCGTCTGCTTGCCGACGTCGAGTTGGAACAGCATCTGCAGAGCGAGTTCACGGGACTTGCGGCGTTTGCCCAGGGGCTGGCTCATGCCGGCCGCCTGTCTGGTTCCGAACCGGCGGCAGCGCCAGCGTCAATCCTGCGGTGGACATCGACCATCTCGATGGTGGCGACGGCTGCCTCGAAGCCCTTGTTGCCGGCCTTGATGCCGGCACGGTTCAGCGCCTGTTCCAGCGTCTCGCATGTAAGCACGCCGAAGCCGTGCGGGACGCCGGTCTCCTGCTGGGACTGGCCGATGCCGCGGCTGACCTCGTTGTAGATGGCCTCGTAATGCGCGGTCTCGCCACGGATCAGGCAGCCGAGGGTGATGATCCCGTCGTAGCGCTTGGTCTCGGCGAGGGCGCGGGCGGCAGAGGCGACCTCCCATGCGCCGGGGACGCGCACGATCTCGATGTCCTGACGGTTGCCACCACTGCGGAGAATCCCGTCGAGGGCTCCCTGCAGCAGGCGCTCGGTGATGACCGCGTTCCAACGCGCGACGACAATGCCGAAGCGCATGCCGGCTGCAGAGAGGTCGCCTTCGATGGCGAGTGGTTTGCCGCGCAGCGGGTCCTGCCATTGCCAGAAGGCGAACCGGACGCCGGGCACCGGTTCGATGGTGAAGGCGAACGACTTCCATGTCGTGGGCGCGATGTTGCTGATGCGGCCGGCGAGATCCTGCGCGGCTACGCTTTGCTCGAGCCACTGCTTGGCGGCTAGATGAACGTCGTCGATGGCGGTGACCTCGATCAGAACTTCCGCAGGCAGGTGCGCGATGCCATCGAGCAGTTCGAAGCTGCCGACGGGCGCGAGTAAGGGCGCGCCGCGGCTCACGTCGGTCTGCCATGCGCGGCCGGGCTCCAGGCCAACGGCAGAGAAGTAGCGGTGCAGCGTGTCATACACAGCGGGCGTGCTGGCCGCGTGTACAAAGGTGATTCCCTTGATCATGCTCTCTTGAATCTACCATCGGACGAACAGGCGGGGCGGCGTGACAAGTGCCGCATCCTGACGCGATGATGTCTGGTTCACAAGGAGAGCTGAATGGCCTACGAGACGCTGCTGGTGGAGCGGAGCGATGTCTATGCGGTGGTGACACTGAACCGCCCCAAGGTGATGAATGCGTTGAACCGCGCGCTGTTTGCGGAGCTGGACGATGCGTTCACTGCGCTGGCGGCAGACCGCGAGATGCGCGCCGTGATCCTGACCGGCTCGGGCGAGAAGGCCTTTGCGGCGGGTGCGGACATCAGCGAGCTGGCGTCGCTCTCCGCAGCGGAGGGCCAGCAGCAGGCGCGGCGAGGCCAAGCCGTGTTCCGCCGCATCGAGACCTGCGGCAAGCCGGTGATTGCGGCCATCAACGGGTTTGCGCTAGGCGGCGGCTGCGAGCTGGCCATGGCCTGCACTATCCGGATCGCCAGCGATCGGGCCCGGCTGGGCCAGCCCGAGGTGAAGCTGGGGCTGGTACCGGGCTACGGCGGCACCCAGCGGCTGCCCCGGCTGGTGGGCAAGGGCGCTGCCATGAAGCTGCTGCTGACGGGCGACATGGTGGGTGCCGAAGAGGCCTTCCGTATCGGGCTGGTCGATGAGGTGGTGCCCGCCGAGGCTCTGATGCCGCGGGCGGAGACGCTGGCCCGCGGCATCGCACAGCAGGCGCCGCTCGCCGTAGCCGGCTGTATCCAGGCGGTGGAGGGTGGCTATGACCTGCCGCTCGACTCCGGACTGGAGCTGGAGGCGTCACTGTTCGGGCTGGCCTGCGCGACCGAGGACAAGGCGGAGGGGACGAAGGCCTTCCTGGAGAAGCGGGCTCCCGTGTGGCATGGACGGTAGCAGAGACCAGGGAGCAGGCATAAGACCGCGGGTGTGATTCGCAGATCGCCCTGTTGCAGTGACGGGGGTCGATAACCGGACAGGTTCACTCCGCTCCAGTCCTCTCGTCCTGATCGCCTCGATTGATATCCTGACTGTGTGTACGCCGCAGCTCCCTCTCTGCCCCTTCCCCGCCAGACCCGTATAAACCGGAGCGCTGTTGCATCTCTCACGTTGGCGGCTGTCCTCCTCCTGGGCGGCTGCCACGGCAACGCGCCCACTCCGAGGCAAGAGGCCCAGCAGCCGACACCACGCGAGATAGCGAAGCAGCAGGCGCTGTCACTGGCGAAGAGCGAAGCCACGGCCCGCGAGTCGCTGCAGGACATTGGACCACCCGCAAAGCATCGCTACATCAACGTGCACTCGACCGATGCGTGGGAGAACCCCTTCCTGTCGGTGCACCGCGACACGCTGACGCTGCGCGTGATCTTTCCGCAGCAGACCTCGAGCCCCATCGACGCCGGCACCCTGCTGCATCCGGCTGCGGCGCGCCGGCAGGAGCTGGAGATCCGGATGGACGACCTGCCGAAGGCGCTAGCTGCGGTACCGGACTTCTCCTGGCCCTATGGCCGCGTGGTGGCGATTGAAGAATCGCCGACCGCCTCGCGCCAGGACCGTGCCCAGATCCGGCGCAATGTCGAGCAGGCTATCCGCATCGTGAACGATCTGGATGTGGTCGTGGACGAGTGGAATGCGCCAAGCGGCGGCGGTCTGCTGCACTAGACCTGAAGAAGAGTGCGCCAAAAGCGTACGAGAGCTCAAGAACCAAGACCAGAGGACACATGGCATTTGCGAAGCAGTCGGGCGGTGGCAGTTCGGAGGTGGGGCTCGCGATCCTGCGCATCGGCACCGGCGCGACGTTGTTCCTGCGGCACGGATGGGAGAAGCAGCCGATGCACTGGGCCCAGTTTCTCGCGCACTTCCCTGACCCGGTGCATCTCGGTTCGCGTCCTTCCTTCTTCATTGCGTTCGTCTCGGACTTCGTCTGCTCCCTGCTGCTGGTGCTG
>JAQNCM010000687.1 GCA_029237615.1 Mucilaginibacter sp. | reverse complement strand
TGTAGGCAAACGGGTCACCCGCCCGAGCGGGCCGGCCGAGACCTGGCAACGGTGGGCCGAGCACCGTCTGCCCGCCTCCGAGCACCGACACCAGCACGATGGCGAGGGCGATGGTGCCGGCGGCCAGCGCAAGGACCAGGCGGCGCCGGCGAGTGCTAACCCGTCGCCGGCGGGCGCCGGGCGGGCCGAGGAACAGACGGCTTCCCCGCGGCGTCAGGCTCCGTCGCCGCCTCCGCTTGCTGGCCGAGGCGAGCACCGTGCGTCGCTTCCTGCGCCGCCGCAAATCGGGCTCTTGCCACGAGAGCCCGTCCTCCGGGTGCTCGGGAGTCCACCAATCGTGTTCTTCTTCCCCCGGTGGGCCGGTTGCCATCGCCGTCCTAAGACTGGTACGACAGGCTCAGCCCGTGGCAGTGCGGAGCCGTCTTGGCGTTGACGTCGGCCACGAGCACGTGCCAGCCGTTGCTGAGGGGGTAGAAGTCGACCACGGTGTGCGGGTGTGCCGCGAGGTGCTTGGGATCAACGTACAGCGCGCCGGTCTTGATGCCCATGTCCCAGGCGAACACGCTCTGGTAGCCGATCGGCACGTTGGGCTGGCCGCAGCCGAGAATTCGTCCTCGCCCCAGGCCGTTGATCACCACGGCGAGCCGGTTGATCTCGCGGGTGCGCGCCTGCTCGTGGCGCAGGTCCTTGCGCTCGGTGTCGTAGCGCGCTCGGGCCACCGGCACCAGCGCCACCGCCACCGCCAGCACGCCGGCGCCGACCACCCGCGTGGCGTTCTGCCCAGACAGCGGCGAGATGATGCGCGGCAGTCGCGCCGGCAGGTCGAGCAGCAGCCGGCCGACGGCGACACCGGCCAGCACGCCCATCACGCCGACCGCCTCGAACAGGTAGCGCGGCACCGCCGGAAAGCCGTGAAGCGCGAACGCCACTTCGATCACGACCCACACCACGACCCCGGCGGCCAGCAGCAACACCACGCGGTCGCCGGCGCGCTCGCGCCGGAACCAGGCCAGCACGACGCCGAGCAGCGCCAGCAGCTGGATCAGCCATGTTTGCTGGTCGATGAACCGCTGCAGCGTGCCGGTGAGCTTGGAGCTGTGCAGTTCGCGCGGGGAGTGCAGCGCGTTGTCGCTCGCCACGAACGGCGTCTTTGCCGTCAGCGCCGGGATCCCGAACCACGTCAGCGGCACCAGCACCAGTCCGCCGACGATCAGCTTGCGCATCGCGGGATCGCGCCGCCAGCACCACGCGGCGTGCAGGGCCAGGAACGGCCACACCTCGGGCCGGCCGAGCGCCCCAAGCACCCACAGCACAAATGACCACCGCTGGCGCGAGGACAGCCAGCAATCGATCGCCCCGAGGCACAGCGCCACGATCATCGAGTCCGACTGGGCGCTCAGGATGAAGTGGGAGTAGTCGACGATCCCGAACACCCCCACCACGGCAAACGCGCCCGCCGCGTAGCCCGCAAGGCGCCTGTCCGGCGGCGCGTCGACCAGGCGCCAGGCGATCCGCCAGGCGAAGATCGCCGCGCTCAGGGAGATCGCCACGGCGGTGGTCATCCACAACCACAGCGCGTACTTGCCGAACAGCGCGTAGGGCACCGTGAACAGAAACGGGAGCGGCTTCCACGACGGCGCGCCGTTGGTGTCGAGCTTGCCGTGGATTGTCAGCTTGCCCCAAACCAACCACCCGTACGGGTCGTAGCCGGGCCGCGTACCGGCGATCCGCACCAGCAGCGCGGACACGATCAGCAGCCCAGCGGCGGCGCACCACCACGGGTGTGCGCGCAGCAGTCGCTCGACGCCGCCGAAGCGAGGCGAGCGCGGATCCGCACCGGCCGGCCGGCGGCCCGTGGCGGCGTCGAGTTGCGCGTCTTTCAGAGCTTGCTCGGGCACCGAAATCGACGAAAGTAGCAGTCATACATAACGCTAAGACGAGCCGAGGCTGAGCGTCCGTCGACGTGGCCGTGCCGATTCGGTCGTCAGCTTGACGTAATCTGTTCCTGAGCCGGCTCAGTCCGCAGAGGTTGGGTCGGCTATTCTCGCTCGCTCTGCAGGTCAGTCGATCCTTGGTCCTGGCCGGCTGATCGAGCCGCCTCGCCGTGCCGAGCGCGCCGATGATCCCAATCTAGTGAAGGCTTTGGAGTAGCTGTATGGAGAAGTCGATGGCGGGAAGCCGCGTACTGGTCACCGGCGGGTCGGGCTTCATCGGTCGCCACGTGGTCGCCGAGCTCGCTCAGGCCGGCGCGTACGTGCGCGTGATTGACCTGCAACCGCACCCGGATCCCGGCGTTGATCTGGTCCAGGGGGATCTGGTCGAGCCTGGTGTGCTCGAGGCTGCCTTGGAGGGCGGCTTCGACTACGTGGTGCACCTGGCGGCAGTCACCTCGGTGCTGCGCTCGTTGGAGCAGCCCGAGCTGACGTACCGGACGAACGTCGCCGCCACCGCCGGGCTGCTCGAAGGCGCACGCCGCGCCGGCGTCAAGGCGCTGGTGTTCGCCTCCACCAACGCGGTCACCGGGCCGATGGACGAGCCCGCGATCACGGAGGGCGCGCGGCTGCGGCCACTGACTCCGTACGGCTCGACCAAGGCGGCCGGCGAGATGCTGATGTGGGCCTACACCGCCTCCTACGGCGTCCGCTGCGCCTACTTGCGCCTGACCAACGTGTATGGCCCGGGGATGCAGGCCAAGGACAGCATCGTCGCGCGGCTGATGCGCGGGATTCGCCTCGGCACTACGTTCGAGATCTACGGCGACGGCACCCAGGTCCGTGACTACGTGCATGTCCACGACGTCGTCGCGGCGGCGCGGTTGGCGCTGACCGACGAGCGCTGGCAGGGACCGACGGTGATCGGCACCGGCCATTCGCTGTCCGTGCTGGAAGTCGTCGAGCAGGTCCGCCGGACCGCCGGCGCCGAGCTGTCGGTCCAGCACGGACCGGCCAAGCCGGGTGAGATGCCGGCCGTGATCGTCGATCCGAGCCAGGCTCGCGCGCAGGGCTGGAACCCGCGTTACGACTTCGCCGAGGGCGTTGCCGGGGTGTGGGAGGAGTGGCGCGTGGCCGACATCGAGGGCGCTGTCACGAATCCGCCGAGCCCGGCCGGCGCCGGGCTGACCGAAGCCACGCAGGCGGCCCGAT
>JAQNCM010000020.1 GCA_029237615.1 Mucilaginibacter sp. | reverse complement strand
CTAAACATTTACCGCAATTAAGCCTGATCTTCCGTTTTCTACATCAAACTCCACTTTATCATTTTCACGGATTTCATCGATCAGGCCTGTTGAATGAACAAAAATGTCCTGGCCACCAGTTGCTGGTGTAATAAAACCAAAACCTTTTGTTTCATTGAAAAATTTTACTGTTCCTTCTTTTTGCATTATATTAATTTATTAAGGGGCGCAAGTTAGGTATAATAATCTGTAATATGCAAATATTTTGTTCAGTGATCAGAGGCTGAAGATTAGGTTTAAGCAAGATAGCACTGTTTTTTATTCTAAGATAGGAATATGATAAATATTTATTTTCCGATGACCTTAATCCAACCCAATCAACCAACATAAAAAAGCCCCCTGGCTTTCGCGAAGCGGCTTTGCTAAACAGTATAATCACACGCATCAACCCATCACATGTTCCTTAATCTTTTAGCCACGTTTTTAATGTTTTATCAGAAGGCAGGGTCTGATTTATTATTAACCATTACGCTTTATTTACGGCTACTGATACATTCCAGTTTTATTATCAAAGGTTTTTATTAAACTGTACTTTTGCCCGGATTAAAAAGAATAGTTATCAGTGTCTTAAAATGTATATAAATGAAGGCTTTTATTTTCGACCTTAATGGTACCATGATCAATGATATGACCTATCATACCAGGGCATGGCAAAATCTTTTAAATAATGAGCTTGGCGGTAATTTTAGCTGGGACGAGATAAAGCCACAGATGTACGGGAAAAACCCGGAGGTGCTGGTACGGATGTTTGGGCCAGACCGTTTCACCATGGATGAAATGACCAGCTTATCTTATGAAAAAGAAAAAAAGTACCAACAGGAATTTTTACCACACCTGGAATTATTACCCGGACTACACGAATTTCTGGAAAAGGCATATCAAAAAGGGATACCGATGGCTATAGGGTCTGCCGCTATTCCGTTTAACATTGATTTTGTGCTGGATAACCTAAATATCCGGCATTATTTTAAAGCGATCATAAGTGCGGACGACGTACTTTTGAGCAAGCCTGATCCCGAGACATTTATTAAAGCTGCCCAACTTTTAAATATTTCGCCCGTAGATTGTCTGGTATTTGAAGATGTACCTAAAGGCGCGGAAGCCGCAGCCAATGCAGGAATGGAAGCCGTAGTGATCACAACAACACATCAGCCGGACGAGTTTAAATACCTGCCAAACGTTATTCATTTTGCAAACGATTTTACTGATAGGTTTTTAAAGGAATTGGTTGTTTGAGTTGCGCATTTTTGCCAACTCATTAATCAGCTTCCGATGTTTGGTGATAGCCGGTTCCATGTATTTAAAATAATGTCGTTCAACGTGTCCCGGGCATCTTCCAGCTTTTTTGCCAGTTCAAATTGTGCCCTGGTACGCTGTAAATTATGATCGGGCGATTGAATCTTGTAATATATGTCTCCGTCCAGGTAATCGGTTAAAAAACGAACTCCCTGCATATATGGAAACAGCAGGACGCCGTCTACCAGGGAGTGCACCTCGGCTTCTGTTAAAAAACTTACTGTTTGCTGCAGGTAGCCCTCAGCATAAGCCGAAAACAGCGGTATATTCAGGTTGATAAGATGAATGTTTGGTTCATCTTCCGCGGCTGTATTGACAATGGTACGTATGGCATCTCCAAAATCATAAGCCACATAACCAGGCATAACCGTGTCAAGGTCTATCACGCATTGGGCATGGTCCTTTTCATCAAGCAGTACATTGTTAAATTTGGTATCGTTGTGGATTATTCTTTTTGGCAGTATTCCCGCACGGCCCGATTTTAAAATGTTATACATTTGCTCACGCCGCAAATCTGCAAATTCAACTTCCGGCAATACGTTACTCAGGCGTTTTGCAATATCGGCATCGATTGCGGTATCCAAATTTGACAGCCTGTATGCTATATTATGAAAGTCGGGAATTGTATCAACGATAAGGTTTGTGTCCATATCCGCCAGTAAAAGCTGGAAACGGCCAAATGCCTTACCGCCCTCAAAAGCCTGGTTTTCTGTTAATACCTGGTCATAGCTTTTTGTATTGCTCAAAAAATGGAAAACGCGCCAGTAATTGTTTTGGATGTCCTTAAAGAAATAATTATCATCATAGGTCTTTACTAAAGTCAACACTTCGTTGTCCGGGTCAGATCCTGGAATTTGCTGCAGCTTTTTGGTTAAGTGGCCGGTAACGTTTGCTATGTTGTTCATCAGCCCGCCAACATCCTTAAACACCCGGTGGTTAATGCGCTGCAATAAATAGTCTTTGCCTACGGAAGTGGTTACCCGGTAGGTATCATTAATATGGCCCGAGCCAAACGGAATCACAGAAGTAATTTCGCCCGTCAAACAAAAACGCAAAGCGATATCTTTTAAAGCTGTATCAGTCAAGATAATTTATGTTTTGAGTTGTAAATATCGGGTTATCTCAACGAATAATTTAAGGAAGTTGTTTGAAAATGCTGGTGCCTGGATTACTTAGAGTTACATTTATGTAAGATACTCAAAAACGTTTAAGATATGAACATAGACATAATAAGGGATATATGTAAAAATCTTCCGTTTGTAGAAGAAGATATTAAGTGGGGCGACGACCTATGCTTTACGATCGGCGAGAAGATGTTTTGCGTTGTGATGCTGAATACCCCGTTAAAAGTATCATTAAAAGTACCGGATGAAGAATTTGATGAGATGATTAATTTACATGGAATTATAGCTGCGCCTTACGCAGCAAGATATAAGTGGATATTGGTAGAAGATGTAAATATTTTTACAAGAAAACAATGGGAGTTTTATATCACTCAATCATACAACGTTATAAAGAACAAATTATCCAAAAAGAAATTAGCCGGGCTTAATTAAATTAACCGGCTAATTCTCTACCAATAACCGCGCTATTTATTCAGGTTATCAACCCGGTCATAAAACTCATTTTGAAGTTGTAAAGTTTTTGTGTCTGCTTTTACTTCCTTTAACGCTTTAATAAATGACGCTATTTCGTGATCGGTTACGAATTTTCCAAATGCAGACGTCGCTTTATCTCCTTCACCGGCATAATGGTTAGGGTAGGAGGAATACCACCAGATGGGGGTGTACAATCCCGGCAAACTTGATCTTTTTTGATTGGCGCCGCTTTGATCAGCCGCGCGGTCCATACGCATCAGGTCGGGCCTGTAATACATCAATACAGACGTTTCCGTTTCACCGGCATGCTGGTCGCCTGCTATTTCAGATTTATGCATCTTTTTGGATTCAGCAACAAAATCTGGATCACTTTCGGGGCGGTACAAATAAACTGCGTAGTTGTGGCGCTTGTTTAGCAGCGATTGCATAAAGAACTCTAAAAATTCCGGATTGCCGCCGTGCCCGTTTAGTATCACGATCTTGTTAAAGCCATTGCGCGCAATTTCATCGCAGGTAGCTTCCAGCAGTTCGTAAATTAATTTGCTGGGAAGGGCAAATGTTCCCGGCTGGTGCCTTGCCTCATTGATCTGCCCATAAAAATAATCCGGGAAAACAACGGCATATTCTGATTTTACGGCCCTTGCAGCCCATTCGCGTACATGGATCAGATCGGTGCCGAGCGGGGAATGCGGGCCATGTTTTTCAAGTATCCCGATAGGGAGGATACAGGTTTTGGAAGATTTTTCCAATGCCTTCGGGAAGTCACTTGCCACCAGTTCATCCCAATGCGTGGGAATGTCTTGTGCAAATGAACAGGTTGAAAATAGTAATGCAGCAAAAATTAGTAAATAGGTTTTCATAACTCAATAATTGGTTGTTTTTATAGCAGAATGAATGTATAAACTTTAAACAAGGGTTGCATACTTAAGCAGTAAAACCAGGTTACTTCTCCAGTATAAAAGTAATGTTGGTCCAGTTGGCAGCGGCCGTAGCGCTATGTATAACTTCCTTTATTACCCATCCTTCATCCAGGAATTTGTTTACAAAGCTTATTTCATATGCCGAATGACGATTAGTAACAGATTGCTCGTAAACATTGATATTTACGGTAACTACTTTTTGTGCCATGATTTAAATTGGTTAGCTATCAAAGTTATCTATTTAAGTTAAAAGTCACAAAGACGGGATATCTAAAGATCAGAAAGCTGAATAAATTGCTTGTTTTTTACAGTCTAAACGAGTTTTGGGTGTAATAAAAAACGTCTTTTCGCAGGCAAAATCAATTTAGGTCGTGATAAAAATCTTCTTTTTTTAGGCTAAATACGGTTTTGACCGTGATAAAAATTCATTTTTTAAAGGCTAAATGCCTTTTGGTCGTGATAGAAAGTCGGATGGAATTTTATATACTATCCTTATTATCAATTCAATATGTTAAACCTTAGCCAAAAAAGAAATATTTATTGCTAAAATGTAGTTTGTTGGAGGATATTGATTTTTTTGAACAACCAGGTACAATGTTATAAAAAGCTTTGATGCTAAGTTTCGCGAACAGGTTTGTTGATCGCTAATAATGATCAATGAAGCTTATACAAAAATACGAAATTTTAGTGAATTAATGTGTTTGTTTATCCGGTTAGATCCGCTATTGAAAGTTAAGTATTACTATATTCGGCAACTATAATTACTTTTAGTTAACCTCATTAACCTGTTGCTAGTGAAAATACTGTTTATCTTCATTCTTTTTGTTACCTATACCGCCCATGCACAGCAAAAAATTACATGGCCTCGTCATAAAAAAGCAGTAATTATACTCACGTATGATGACGGATTGAATTCGCAGCTAAATACAGCCATACCGCAATTGGATTCCGCAAAATTACCTGCGACGTTCTTTCTTTGCGGCGACCTTAATTACGTGACAATTCCAAAATGGCAGGCAGTTAATAAAAAAGGATTCGAACTGGCGAATCATACCGTTTATCATCCCTGCATAAGTACAGATGATAATCCGGTGGCTTCCGGAAATTATACGCCCTATACCATCGTTCGGGAAATAGCCACGATGAATAATTTATTATACGCAATTGACGGGAAAACGGCCCGCAACTACGCTTATCCCTGCACAGAAACAATAGTTGGCGGTAAAAGTTATGTAGACGCACTCAAAAAATCAGGTTTTATTAAATATGCACGTGTCGGCGGTGATGCAGATGCAATAATTACTGATTTTAAAAATCTTGATCCGCTACTGGTGCCCGCTTATGGCTTAAATGGAAACAATACCGGCGCCGAATTAATTGCCTATGTTAAACGGGTACAGGAAAGCGGCGGCATGGGTATATTTATGTTTCATGGTATTGGCGGTGATTATATTTCTACTCCTGCCGCGTCGCACCGGCAATTGCTGGCTTATCTGAAAAAACACAAAAAAGAGATATGGGTTGCTACCTTTCAGCAGGCGATGGATTATGTTTCGCAACAGGAACACTTGAAATAACTGAAAGGTATAGTAGTCTAAGGTGAGTTCGGGATAGTTGACCTCACCTAAATCCTCTCTAAAGGAGAGGACTTTGACGACAAAATGATATTTTAAGCCCTTCTCCAAAGGAAAAGGGTTGGGATGAGGTCACCCATTGCTTATCCTAAACTCACATTATTTAAATTCAAAATTGGCCGGATTTTGGCAGTAGCGATGTAATGAAATTTAAAAGTATCCATTTTATACTGAACCCTGCCGCAGGTTCAAAGGAACCTATTTTATCGCATATCAATACGGTGTTTTGTGATAGCGGGATCCAATGGGATATTTCACTCACCAAAAAAGATGGCGATGCTACAAAAATTGCAAAGTTGTTAAAAGGCAAAACCGACCTCATCGCTGTTTACGGCGGTGATGGCAGTTTAACAGAAGTTGCCGCAGCATTATATGGCAGCAAAATGCCAATGGGCATTATTCCCGGTGGCACGGCTAACGTAATGGCAAAGGAATTGGGTATTCCCTTAGCTACATTAGAAGCCCTCGGATTACTTAAAAATGGCCGGAATAAAATTGTTAAAATGGACATGGGTTTACTGAACGGCCATCCATTTATGATAAGGGTAAACCTTGGCATAATGGCTGAAATGGTAATAGATGCCGACAGGAAACTAAAGGATAGCCTGGGGCAGGCAGCCTATGGTATCACCGCCATCCAAAGCCTGGTTAAAGCAGATTCTGTAAACTACAATTTGCTTATTGACGGCCAAAAGGTCAATGAAAAAGGAGTTGCTTTAACGGTTACCAATTCAGGGAGTTTGGGGATCAAAAACTTCGACCTGCTGCCGGGTATCACCGTAACTGATGGTTTACTGGATGTTATTTTGCTGAATGATTCGGATATTATGTCTGTTTTAAAAGTTGCCGGAAACACATTGCTTCAAAATGACTCTGAAGTGCTTAAACACTGGAAATGTAAAGAAGTTGTTATTAGCATGGATAAAGCAGAACCTTATATTTGTGATGATTGGGAAAGTAAAGCAAAAATACTCCATATTAAAGTAGTGCCTGCAGCTTTAAACGTTGTGGCCCCTTCCGCATCAATTACAGAATAAATTTGTTTAATTAAACGCACGATAAAAAATTGCCTTATCATGTTTGAAAAAGTAAAAAGCGTCATTGTCGGAACAGGTCTTTTTTTTGATTATGTGTATGATAATATTCATCGTGTGATTACCGGAATGCCTCAGCTAAAGAGATGCCAGATAACCGCCCATCTATTTCTTGGAAGCCAGTATAATTTGGTCGGGTTAGAAAAACTTAAAGCTTTAGGAGTGACAGCAATAGTAAACATGCGTATGCATGATACTTACGAAGAAGCAGTTTATGAAGGTATAAAATACCTGCATTTACCAACCGTTGATAATACGCCCCCGCCAATGGATATATTAATGAAAGGGGCAGATTTTGTTGACGAGGAGATTAAAAATAAAGGCATCGTGTATGTGCATTGCCGGCAGGGGTTAGGCCGTGGCCCAACCATGGCTATGGCTTACCTGATAAAGATAGGTATGACTTACGAAGATGCCTATAAAATGGTAAGGAAAGTAAGGGTGTTTATAAACCCCCGCCCCGGACAAATTAAAAGACTCAAAGAGTTGGAAGCTTATTACAGGGAGCATAAAAAGTAGATTAAGAAATAGGGTACAATTACCATAGACGACTATAAGGCTTATTTAAACGCTATCCCTGATGCTTTCGGGTCAAAGATCGACCACGCAATGCTTATTAAAATTTACGGTGAACCAGCGGGCGCCAGCAATTCAGACAGAAAATATAGTCCCGGCGATTGCACAGGTTTTGAAAAGAAAAGGATAATCGGTAAGCCAATAGCTGAAAAGGTAGTACTTCTTATGTTGAAAGGCAAAACTTAACTATGCGTATGCACATGCGTAGGTTTACAAGGTTGACAAATGGTTTCAGTAAGAAAATGGAAAATCATTGCCATGCTATTGCCTTACATTTCGTTTATTATAACTTCGGTAAAATACATAAGACTTTAAGAGTAACCCCGGCAATGGAAGGAGGTTTCACTAAGGACGTTATGAGCATTGAGGAAATTGTTAGGTTAGCTGAGAGATTGTAAAAAACTTATTCATAGATTTATAGCACTTAAGCGGGTAGCTTTTTTATTTAAACCTTCAAAATGAACAATACCAACAAATATATACTGATAATAGTATGCTGCCTACTCGTATCAGTTATTGCCAAAATTGGGGAGAAATTCTTAAACCGGGATTCCGGTGACAAAATAACGATGTCATGGACGCCCGAATCTACAAAAGAGATGCATACCAGTATGTACAACGGTTTGGGTGATGTTTTTACAGATAGCGACAGAAGAAAAATAGCTGATTGTGTTCTGGAAAAACTTAAAAATAAATATCCTAATGGGTTCGACGGCTTTAATAAGGACAGTTTGGAAAAGCAAACCGAATTATTAGGCGAAGATTGTACAAAGGGGATGACTTTACATTTCAAATGGAGTCAAAAGCTTATTAATAAATTAAAGGAAAAGGCCACGAAGGCGTCTTGGTTTAAATCTATTAAAAAAGAAAATAAAGATAATTTTTGCAATTGTTACGTTGATTATTTGAAGGAAATGCATCCAAATGGTATAGTTAAGTCGTTATCTCAATCAGACATAGATTCGGCTATTACATATTGTAAAAACGAATTCAAAAAATAAAATTCAAACTGAGACACTACCGTAAATTTAGGTGAGGCAACTATTTAAGTAATTATGTTATTTTTAAAAAATCTTAACATTAATTATGCCGCCTGCCAAATCCGAAAACATCGATTGGATAAATAACTTAAGACTCATCGCTTTATACGCTGTTATTATATTGCATTGCACTGCGCCTTTATTAATGCAATCCGGCAAAGTGCCGTTGTTCGATTGGTGGGCGGCCGACTTTTTAAATGCGGCTGTACGTTTTGCCGTTCCTGTTTTTGTAATGATAACCGGCGCATTGTTGCTGCATCGTGAATATGAAATTGGCAGTTTTCTTAAAAAGCGGTTAAGCAGGGTAGTAGTTCCTTTTCTCTTCTGGAGTTTGGTTTATGTCTGGTATTCGTGGTATAATGAGGAAATTTCTTTTGGCAACGATGCCTGGACAAACATAAAACTGGTACTTCACCTGTTAAAGGTGGGTAGCTCTTATCATTTATGGTATGTGTACATGCTCATCGGGCTCTATTTTTTCATACCCGTTATTGGCAAATTTGTACGCAACGCAACCGAAAAAGAAGTGTTATACTTTTTAATAGTTTGGTTTGCTGTTATGACTATTACCCAGCCATATTTAATGCGTTTTAATCCGTCGGTTGATATGCATTACTTTGCCGGTTATGCGGGATACCTTGTATTGGGCCATTACCTGGCGTTTAAAGATTTTAATATAAAAAGCCTGCGTTTATGGATGATCCTGTTGTTTGTTTGCAGCATCGTTGTCATCGCCGTAGGCAGCCGGCTGGTGATTGCTTATCCGAATGTGCCGGGTACCCTTTTTTACGAACCGGTAAGCCCGGCTGTTTTAATGCTTGCTGTAAGTATTTTTATGGTTTTTAAATATCCGCTGCCTAAAGTACCGCCTGTTGTTATCCGCATCAGGGATTTTGCAGGCAAACATAATTATGGTATTTACCTGGGCCATGCCCTTGTTTTGTATTTTTTGGATGATCCTTTTGGCATCAGTTACAAACTTTGCACACCCATTGTCAGCATTCCCTTAACCGCGCTGATCTGTTTTGTAATAACGTTGCTGCTGGTATGGCTCATTAATAAGCTTCCATTTGCAGGAAAGTGGATTTCCGGATAACAGATATCGCCTTTAAAGAATTTTGACAATATAGTTCATCATGCCTCATTGATGCCACCCGTTTGTAGAAACACAACAATATAGTTCATCATACCTCATAGAGGCCACCCGTTTGTAGAAATACAACAAATATAATTCATCATGCCTCATAGAGGCCACCCGTTTGTAGAAACACAACAATATAGTTCATCATACCTCATAGAGGGCCACCCGTTTGTAGAAACACAACAAATATAATTCATCATGCCTCATAAAGGCTACCCGTTTGTAGAAACACAACAAATATAATTCATAATGCCTCATAGAGGCTACCCGTTTGTAGAAACACAACAATATAATTCATCGTGCCTCATAG
>JAQNCM010000012.1 GCA_029237615.1 Mucilaginibacter sp. | reverse complement strand
TATCAACCGATTCAACATTTGAACCTGTAAGAATATTTATACCTTGTTTTTTTAGTATGCGGGCCAATGATTTTGAAACTTCTTCATCCTCAAGCGGAACAATATTATCCAGGTATTCAACAACGGTTACTTTGGTGCCGATAGCATTGTATACATAAGCAAATTCAATTCCAATAGCTCCCGATCCAACAACGATCATTGACTCCGGTTTTTTTGGTAATATCATAGCCTGGCGGTAACCAATTACCTTTTTATTATCCTGCTTTAAGTTTGGAAGTTCGCGTGAGCGGCCACCTGTTGCCAATATGATATGTTTTGCGGTATGCTCCTGAACATCGCCATTAGAGGCCGATACTGCAACTGTTCCTTTGCTTTTAAGTTTGCCGGTACCCATAATTACGTCAATCTTGTTTTTTCTCATCAAAAACTGAACGCCTTTACTCATCCCATCGGCTACGCCGCGGCTTCTTTTAATCATGGCTTCAAAATCAATTTCACTGCTTCCTACCTTTATTCCATATTCGGCCGCGTGATTTATATATTCAAATACTTCGGCACTTTTTATTAATGCTTTAGTAGGTATACAGCCCCAGTTAAGACAAACGCCTCCCAGTGATTCTTTTTCTACTATAGCAGTTTTTAAACCCAACTGCGAAGCACGTATAGCAGCTACATAACCGCCCGGCCCGGAACCTATAACAATTAAATCGTAGTTCATATTTCTGATTATAATGTATCTTTTATTAATGATTTTGTTGTTTTTACCCTGAATTAATCTGTTTCTCTGCTTATTTCCGATACAGGTTACGGCTTTAAACGTGAATAAAGGTTGTTATGTTTTGTTTAGTGTCTTTACAATAAATGAGCCCCCGGAATTTATTTTCAAAGCTAAGTAAAAGGCGTCAAATGCTAAAATCTGCATACTCCCGTAAGTATCGCCAAATTGTCATAAGTATTATTTCTTTTGCGGATATGATATTTTCGAAAAATCCAAGTTTCCAACTTTGCATTAAATACGACGTTTAATTTAAACTCTTTGTGTATTTGATAAGAAATGTTGATAAATAGCTAATAATTATTAATATTAATTTAACATTAGTAAAAATACTGCTACATATCTTTGCCAATAATTAACTGATCAATATTTATTTATCACAAAAACTCTTGCGTATGAGGAAGTATTTACTTTTATTTTTATCGTTAACGGTTTTCACATTTTTTTTTAGTAAAAATGTTGTGGCCCAGGGTGTAACCACTGCCAGTATCAATGGTGTTGTTACAGACAGCAAAGGCACTATCCCTGGTGCAACCGTTTCAATTACACACCTTCCAACGGGAACTGTGTATTCCACTGTAACACGTGCCGATGGTCGTTACAACATTCCTAACTTAAGGGTAGGTGGGCCTTATACCTTTAAAATAACATTTATCGGTTTCAAGGACTATACCCAGGAAAACATTACCTTATCAATTGGCCAGGACCAACGAATTGATTCTAAACTGGAAGACAATACAACAACGTTAAAAGAAGTTGTGGTAAGCGGAGCCCAGGGAAAAGTTATCAACTCATCTCGTACTGGTGCCCGTGAAACCGTTACCCGTTCGCAAATTGACAACTTGCCTACTTTAAACCGTTCGCTGAGTGATTTTACAAAGTTAACGCCGTCAGCAAATGGATTAAATTTTGGTGGCAGAAGCAGTAACTTCAACAACCTTACTGTTGACGGTGCATTGTTTAACAATTCATTTGGTTTATCCGGAACATTAGGCGGTCAAACCAACTCACAGCCAATTTCGCTGGATGCGATTGACCAGATACAGGTTGATATCGCTCCTTATGACGTTAGGCAGGGTAATTTTACCGGCGCAGGTATAAACACAGTGGTAAAATCAGGTACCAATACATTTAAAGGTACAGTATACGATTTTATAAGAAGCACCGGCCTTACCGGCTATGACGCGGGTCCTACAACTGTTGCAAAAACGCCATTTACCTACAGGCAAACAGGTTTAGCTATAGGAGGACCTATCATTAAAAATAAATTATTCTTCTTCCTGTCGGGCGAGCAAGAGCGGATCAGCCAGCCGGCTACCTCCTATATTGCCGGTGCACCGGGTGTTAGCGGGGCCAATGTTTCGCAGGCAGATGCTGCAACCCTTACAGCGTTAGCCAATGCTTTGCAAACAAAATATGGTTACAACCCCGGACCCTACCAGGGCTATAACTATGATACTCACAGCGATAAGCTAACCGTAAAAATTGATTGGAATATCGATAAGAACAATACGTTAAGCGCTAAATATTTTTATTTAAAATCATATGGTGACCATCCGGCAAGTAACTCCAACTCCGGTATCACAAACTTTGGTTCAAGAGCACCGGGTACAAACACGCTTCCTTTTTACGGATCAGGTTACCGCATCAATAACAACTTTAATATTGGTATTATTGAGTTAGATACCCGTATAAGCAGCAACATGTCAAACAGGCTTACTGCAGGATATTCGGCTTTGCGTGATTTCCGTTCATCATTGGGCACAGGCACTATTCCATTAGTTGACATTGGTAACGGAACAACAGATGCAAGCGGTAATATCATCACGCCATCTAACGCGACCTTAACATCTTTTGGTTACGAGTTATTTACCGCAGGAAACCTTCTGTATACCAACATCGGTCAGTTTTCTGATGACTTCACGATATACCTGGGTAAACATGAAATAACCATCGGTACCAGCGATCAGATACAAAGCTATACCAACGGTTTTGCGCCAAACTATAATGGTGTTTATGTATTTAACTCTGCTTCAGACTTTATAAACGGCTTACCTGCTCAAACATATGCTACGCGTTTTTCAGCACTGCCTGACGGCTCATTCCCTTATGCCAAAATAAAGGCCGGAATATACAGCCTGTATGCACAGGATAAATTTAACCCAACAGATAATTTAAAGATCACCTATGGTTTAAGGGCCGATTATGATGCTTTCCCAACAGCACTTGCTCAAAATGCAAACGTAAACGCGTTAACTTTTCAACAGGGCATACAGGTTGATCCGTCTAAGTTGCCGAAAAACAGGATTCAGTTGTCACCACGTTTAGGTTTTAACTGGGATGTAAATGGTGATCAGCAAACTCAGGTTCGCGGCGGTACCGGTTTATTTGCCGGAACTGTTCCTTTTGTTTGGATATCAAACCAGGCATCAAATAACGGTTTACTATTTGGTTCATACTCTATATCAAAAGGTGCGGCTGCTAACACCCCTGTACAAAATGCACAGTTAGTATTTAATCCTAATGTTAACGCTAACCGTCCGGCTCCGGGCCAGGGCGCTGCTAACACTTCATACGAGTTAGATGTAACAGACCCGAATTTGAAATATCCTAAAATTTTCAGATCAAATCTTGCGATAGATCAGCGTTTCCCCGGTGGCGTTGTTGGTACCATTGAAGCTTCTTATACAAAGGATATAAATGCGATCTATCATCAAAATCTGGTACTTTCTGATTCGTACACCACTTTCCCTGGTGTAGAAGGTCAGATAAGGTATACTTCTAAAAATACAACCCCTGCTGCTTCTGTTGCAACTGCAGCAAATCCGGCAATTACAGGTTTGTATTATATGACCAATACCAATAAAGGTTATTCTTACTTCGTGACAGGCCAGTTGCAAAAAAACTTTACCAATGGTCTTTATTTTAACGCCGCCTATACACACAGCGGGGCAAAAGATGTAAATGACGGTGGTTCAACAGCAAGTACTATCTGGAGCTCACGGTATGTAGCCGGTAATCCAAATGGAGATAACCTGTCAAATAGCTCTTATGTTCAGCCTAACCGTATTATCGCGTCGGCTATCTATAAAAAGGAATATTGGAAACATACGTCAACCTCAATCGGTGTGATATTTGAATCTGCCAATAATGGAGCAGTATCTTATATTACTAACGGAGATCCTAATAATGACGGTGCTACAAATGACTTAATGTATATTCCCCGAAATCAGGGAGACATCGAGCTGGTAAAAGATTTCGCAACTGATCCTCGCACACCTGCTCAGATCTGGAACCAGTTAAACAGTTTCATCAACCAGGATGCTTACCTTGCTGCTCACAAAGGACAGTATGCACAACGTAACGGTGTGATTTTACCTTATTTCCAAAGGTTTGACCTTCACCTTGCCCAGGATTTCTTTGTTAAATCTGGAAATGTTAAAAACACGATCGAAATATCAGTGGACATTATAAACGTCGGTAACCTAATCAACAGGAACTGGGGCTTATATCAGAATTCATTTAATGGTTTCGCCAGTGGTTCAACAACAGTTCTTAGTTACAAAGGTATTGATCCTGCTACCGGACGGGCAATGTACTCGTTCCCATATCTTGATAAAAACAACCTGATACCGGTTACAAAATCGTTCATAAATGATTCCAGCCAGGGTTCACGTTACCAGGCGCAGATTGGTTTGAGGTACATATTTAATTAATGGGATTGTAATTAAATCAAGTTTAATAAAAAGCACAAAACATGAAAAGATATAAATTAAAAAATATAATTATTGCAGTTATTGGCATTTTGCCGGCATTGATCTTATCATCATGCAGCAAAAACAATACAGTGCAGCCACTGCCAACCGCAATTAGTACTGTCGGAGTGGTAACCACTATTGCTGGTAACGGACAAACAGGTTCAGGTAACGGAACCGGTACTGCCGCTTCATTTTATTACCCGCAGGGTGTAGCAATTGATGGCAATGGTAATCTTTACGTAGCTGACCAGGGTAATAATCAAATACGTAAAATAAGTACAAAGGGCACGGTAACAACACTTGCAGGTACACTTGTTGCAGGAAACACCAATGTTTCTGCAACATCAATTGGCGTAGCGGCATTGTTTAATGGCCCTACCGGCGTTGCAGTAGATGGCTTAAATAATGTATATGTGGCTGATTTTGGTAATAACCTGGTACGTAAAATTGCTCCGACAGGGGTGGTGAGTACACTGGCAGGAAGCGGAAAAACAGGTAGCACAAATGCAACCGGTATCGGTGCATCATTCAACGGACCTGCAGGAGTAGCCGTTGATTTGGCCGGAAATGTTTATGTAGCAGATTTCAATAATAATTTAATTCGCCAAATCACACCTGCTGGCGTGGTAACCACACTTGCCGGATCCGGTAAGGCTGGTAATGCCAACGGAACAGGAACTGCCGCTTCTTTTAACGGCCCAAGAGGTGTTGCTGTAGATGCAGCAGGCAATGTTTATGTAGCTGATGCAAATAACAATTTGATACGTGAAATTATGCCGGGCGGTGTTGTAACAACACTGGCAGGTACAGGTGCAGTCGGAAATACAAGCGGCGCAGCTAATGCTTCAACCTTTAATTATCCAAGCGGTGTTACTGTGGATGGTGCCGGCAATGTATACGTTGCAGATGCTAATAATAACTTAATCCGTGAAATATCTGCCGGGGCTGTAACCTCTATTGCAGGTAGCGGTTATTTATTATTAACAAGTCCGTTTAGTGCGCCTGTTGGCGTTGCCGCAGATGCTACAGGCAATGTATATGTAGCAAATGATTATGGAAATTTAATTCAGAAAGTTACCCATTAATAAATCGATAACTTTATAACAAAAAAACCTGTTCAATATTTGAACAGGTTTTTTTGTTATAAAGGATAATTAAATTCAGAAATATAGAAATTCGCCGAACTCGGATTGTATGGTAACCTGTTTTTTATCAGCTTTTTCCACGTGGCCAACAACCTGGGCATCCACACCAAAGCTTTGCGATATGGCCATAAGCTCACCGGCAATTTGTTCAGGAACATATAACTCCATGCGATGACCCATATTGAAAACTTTATACATTTCCTGCCAGCTGGTTTTTGACTCTTCCTGTATCAGTTTGAATAATGGTGGTACAGGGAACAGGTTATTTTTAATAATATGCAAATCATCAATAAAGTGCAGCACTTTAGTTTGTGCGCCGCCGCTGCAATGTACCATTCCATGTATCTTGTTACGGTGTGCATCCAGTATAGCCTTTATAATGGGTGCATAAGTGCGGGTAGGAGATAGTACCAGCTTTCCCGCTGTAACAGATTCATTGTTATTAATAGTTACTGGATCAGTAAGCTTTTTGCTTCCCGAAAATATTAAATCGAGTGGTATAGCCGGGTCATAGCTTTCAGGATATTTTTGAGCGATGGTTTTATCAAATACATCATGCCGGGCAGATGTTAATCCGTTTGAGCCCATGCCACCATTGTATTCCTTTTCATAATTCGCTTTTCCATAAGATGCGAGGCCGACGATGACATCCCCGGCTTTTATATTGTGATTGGAAATAACATCAGTCCGTTTCATCCGGCAGGTAACTGTTGAGTCTACTATTACAGTACGTACCAAATCGCCAACATCAGCTGTTTCTCCGCCTGTGGAGTAGATACCAATGCCGTATTGCCGCAATTCATCCAGGATTTCTTCGGTGCCGTTAATAATTGCAGCTATAACTTCGCCCGGAATTAAATTTTTATTTCTGCCGATGGTTGACGATAACAGAATATTATCCGTGGCGCCAACGCAAAGCAGGTCATCAAGGTTCATAATAATAGCATCCTGGGCTATCCCCCGCCAAACAGAAAGGTCGCCGGTTTCTTTCCAATAGGTATAAGCTAACGACGACTTTGTGCCGGCTCCGTCAGCATGCATAATATTGCAGTACAACGGATCATTAGTTAAAATATCGGGTACTATCTTACAAAAGGCTTTTGGAAAAATCCCTTTATTAATATTTTTTATGGCATTATGAACATCATCTTTGGAGGCTGATACACCCCTTTGATCATATCTTTGCGAAGAAATCATGGGCAAATATAAGGTGTTACAGTAAAAAAAACCGTTACTTTGTATATTCCTTCTAATTTTTCATGTTACATACAATTTCTGTCAGGATAAACAAGTGGCGGTTGCGACAAAATAGTCAGCGTAACTTTTTAATTTATT
>JAQNCM010000550.1 GCA_029237615.1 Mucilaginibacter sp. | reverse complement strand
CACGGCATCTTCGATGGTTGGTCCGCTGGAATCGCTCTTTGCGATCTCCGACATACGAAGGCGCCATGCCGATGGCTACAATACCAGCGGCTTCCGTTCCGAGAGTTCTTCGCAGATTTCCCAGGATCTTCGGTCTTCCCGGATATCGACACGCCGCAGGCCTGGGCCCGTGGCCTGCTCAGAAAAGGAGGGGGAAGCAGCCTTTAGTCCGTCACCCGCCATGCAAGGATCCGACTGCGGACAGCATTGCCAGTTACGCCCTGGGTTCCCAGCACCAGCTGGAAGTGAGGCAGCCGGCCATCCGGTCGCTTGATGCGCTTGAGGAACGTGAGGAGTTGCGTGTCGTTGGAGATGAAGTCCAACGCAGACTCCGTGCCGGTCATCGACGTGCCGCCGATGAGGAGCGCGTTACCGTGACCCGTGAGGCCTGGCAGAAAGGCCACGACCGCGTAGGCGTGGCCATCGGCAAGGTCCCAACGAGGCGGCTCGCCACTCTGGGGGGCGCGGTTTTCAATCGAAGACAGATGTGTGGCGGGGTCCTTCGAGAAGATGAAGCTCATCTCCGGCTCATAGAGCTCTACCCAGGGGTTCGCTTCGTTCGCCCCGACAAGGATCACATTCCCTTCCTTGAGGTCGTTGGGTCGGAGGTCGCGGGCATAGCGCATCTGCAGCCTACTTAGGTCAGACTTCGCAGCACGGGAGAGGAAGTCGAGCACCTCGAGGTCCACAACGGTGGTATAGCGGCGCTTGCTGAGATCGTCGGCGATGAACTGCACCGACTGCTGATCGGCGCTGGGCTCCTTATGGTAGTCGCCTCTGAGGAACTCGTTGAGGCTGAGCTGCCGTCCGGTGAGACCCTCCCAGATAACGAGGCCGCTGTCGCCCGGCACGAACAGCGTGCGTTGGCCCTCCGCGAACATCTGCTCCCACAGGGAATTCGTGCTTACCCCCTCCGTAGACGAGGACAGCGTGACGGCTATAGCGCGTGTACAGCAGCGCCCCCAGCACGGCAACCACAATCATCAGCCCCCACACCAGCCATGGCGAACGCACGGGAGCCACGGAGAGCGGAAAGCCCGCCCTTGGAGAGGCCAGCGGAGGGTCATTCTTGGCGTCGGCAGCGGACAGTATGGCAAGCGGTGCGGGCTCCTGGACCTCAGGGGCCGAGTGCTCTTTGAAGACCGGCACATAACCGCCACGAGGCATGACGATGCGGATGGGCTCGTCCATGCCTTCCTCGTTGAAGTACCGATCGAGCCGCTGGCGCAGTCGGCTGCCCTGCGTGCGCACAATGCCATCGATGGAGGAGTCGTAGTCGCGCGACCGCCCGAAGACCTCTTCCCCTATCTTCTGCTCATTCAGCTCGTCAGAATGACCGTTCAACGTCTGCTCACAGATGTAATACAGGAAGCTTGAGAGCCGTTTGCTTTTAATAAAGGTAGAGGAAGAAACAACGCGATGGACCAGCGCCCGGTGCTCTCCCCTTGCGCCGGAACGAACTGCGTCGATTTTTTTGCTTGTGGATGCCATGGGGGATAACTTTGCCCAGTTAAGCATTACTTTGTAAAGGCACCATGAACGAGGGTATGTATCGGCCTCGGACGTCGCAGGTAAGTTCTTTATTAGCATCACGATCCACCTGTATCGATTTCGTCACCGTGAATTGGATTGGAGCTGGCCTTCCGGACCGCTAGGGTAGCAGGACGAGCCTGAAGACGGGCAGTGAGAAGGAGGCATTGAATGCCCAGGCGTGTGCCTCACCCGAAACCAGTCCTGTTGGGTACCTTGCTGGTGGCTGCCGCGGGCCTGGTCCTAGATCCGGCTTCCGCGCAGCAGGCGCTTGCGCCGTCGCCCGCCGGCACAACGTCAAAGATCGATGATTCCGCCGGGTTCACGATGAAGGCGAGCGCAAGGCTGGTGCTGGTCGATGTGACCGTGCAGGACAGCCGAGGCCTCCCGGTGCATGGGCTGAAACCCGGCGACCTCCGCCTGGAGGAGGGCCGACAGCCACAGGCGCTGAAGAGCTTTGAGGAGCATCCGGCAGCGAATGCAGGTGGAGCCGCGGCGCCAGGATGCCTGCGCTGTCGCCAGGCTCCTTCACCAATTTCACCCCTGTCGCCGAGGACAGCACACTTAACATCGTGCTTCTGGATACGCTGAACACACCGATGAAGGATCAGGCATACGTGCGCCAGCAGACTGCCGGTCTCCAACAATACGGAAGACACAGTTGCTCCGCAGAACACGCTTGACCCCACGCATCCGATGAAGGGACCGTTTCGGCGCTATCGCATCACCTGCGCGGCGCTAGGCAAGGACTTTGCGCTGCCAGTAGGAAGCGACGGTCTGCGTCACGGCGCCGTCGAGTTCGTCACGTACGTCTATGACGCGCAGGGCAGACTGATTAACATCGCGGGGCAGAGCTTCCGGCTCGACCTGAGCGCGGCCACCTATGCGCAGCTGATGAAGACCGGCGTCGCTGCGGTGCTCGAGGTCAGCGAGCCTGCCACGGGCGGGTCCTTCTTCCGCATCGCTGTGCACGACCAGACCTCCGGGCGTTTTGGCGTTATCGAGGTGCCGGACACGGTAGTGCGTCGGCTGAATCCCTTCGCCGAGGAAGAGTAAAAAGCCCTCCCCGCGCAATATGGGGATCGGAGGGATAAAGTCTGAGCGATACCGCGAGAATTGCTTACAACCTGAAGCCCTCAGTAGAAGAGCTTGAGGTCGATCGCGTCACCCATCACCTTGTAGCCGTTGTCGCTGGGGTGGACGCGGTCGTCGCTATCGTAGGGCGTCAGGATCTGCCGAGGGCTGGCCGGATCGCGCACAGCCTGGTCGAAGTCGATGACGCCATCCACCACGCCCGCCGTGCGCAGCCAGGTGTTGAAGGCCTGGCGTACGGACTCGCCCTGCGGCGTGTTGGAGTGCGCGCCGCCCGTCGGCAGGATGGTTGCGCCGAAGACCTTCAGCCCATGCTGATGCGCGCGGATGACCAACTGCACGTAGCCGAAGATCAGCTGCTGGGGCGTCAGGTTGGCCTCGGGCGAGTCTGCCCGGCTCATCTGGCCGATGTCGTTGATGCCCTCGAGAAGGATCAGGTACTTTGCGCCGGGCTGAGCGAGCACGTCGCGGTCAAAGCGAGCTAACGCGCTTGGGCCGGAACCGTCGTAGAGCACGCGGTTGCCGCCGAAGCCTTGGTTGATGACCGCGAGATGCGACGTGCGCTTCTCTGCCTGTAGCCGCGCGGCGAGGACATCAGGCCAGCGGCGGTTAGCGTCCAGCGTGGAATGCGCGCCGTCGGTAATCGAGTCACCGAACGCGACGACCGTCGCTGCATCGTCGCCTGCGACCACCTCCACGCTCTTCACAAAGCAATTCGAAGGATAGGTGCGCGCGCTCTCGAGCGCTGGCAGAGTCGTCGCGTCGCCACTCACCGTCAGGTTGTTCGCGATCGCCATGGGGTGGCAGGTGGGAACGGCTATGGTTTGCTCCGGCAGATAGACGCTGATGGCCAGGTTCGCCAGCGAAGCAACGGGCATGGCGATGGGATCGCTGAGGATGTATGAACCCGATGGGATCGTCACACCGGGCTGGCCGGCGAAGGTCAGCGCGTGGTCCGAGCCCGGCTGCAATTTGCCTGCACCTGCACTGAGCGCCACATGCGCTGTGCCCACAACCAGCGGCGTACGGCCCCACTCGTTGGTCAGTGCAATGCGGATGGCGCTGCCACCCAGACTGATATGCACCACGTTGCGGAAGGTGGAGTTGCCCGCGGGTTGATCGAGCTTGGTGGTCCAGGGTGACGAGGCCCAACTCGCAATCCAGTGTGACGAGCTCTTGTCGGCGGCCTGCGCCAACGCGGGCAGCAGAAAGGCTCCGATACAAAGGACCGCGGTGCGGCTGGCCGCGTTACGGTGGTGAGCTGAGACTTGCATCATTCGTTTTTCCTTGCCTCTCCTGCTGCGCGCAATCATGCGTGGTGATGTTGTGCCCACACCGGAGACAGAGCTCCGGTGCGGGGCTGCGATCACTGAATCGTTACCGTAAGTGTGGCCACGTTAGTAGTTATCGTGGGTGTCTTCGAGTCCACGCCACTGACCGTGAAGGTATAGCTGCCCGGAGTGGCGGCTCCCGTCGCAGGCAGATACTGAGTGTAGACGCCGGTGCCGCAGCCTGTTACCGCTGTGAGACCAAGGGTCATCGCAAGCAGCATTAGCAGTGCAGGGAGGCGGCGGCGCTTGCCCGGTGCCAGCAGCAGCCCCAGTGTGCCCAGCAGCGAAGCGCACGCAAGCGGCCATCGGCTGGTTATGTGCGGCTTCGCCTGTGTGAACAGCGAAGGCGTGCTCGCATTCACGGTCAGCGTAGCGCTTCCTGTAGCACCTTTGGTGAGTGCCACTCCCGTGGGGCTGACGGAGCACGTCGGCACCACCTGCGCCGACTGCGGCGCGCTGGTAAGGATGCATGTCAGGTTGATCGTGCTCGCATAACCGCTTCCCGCACTGACCGTCGCCGTGACCGACCCGCTGGAGCCGTGCGCAATGGTGGGCATGGAGGGCACCGTGAGAACCACCGGATACTCCACCACCGTGGTCTGCCCGCTGCCGGCGGAGTAGGTGGCGTCGCCGGAGTAGTACACGGTCAGCGCGTTCGCCCCCCCGGTCAGCATGGTCGAGGGCACGGTGAAGCTAGCCTTTCCGCCTGCGAGCGGCTGCTGCACGAAGGCCGGTCCAGTGGAGAAGGTGAGGACGCCGGTGGGCGTGACTCCGCTGCCGCTGACCGTTACCGCAAGCGTGGGCGGCTGCTGGTCGGTAACAGTCGCGGACGAGGGTGTCACCGTTATCTTGGCTGCGCTGCTACCCGTCTGGTTCACTGCCAGGGTGAAGCTCCCCGTGGCCGTCGCGCCGTTCTGGTCCATCACCGTGATGGTGTAGAGCATGCTCGCGCCGGCTGCCGAAGGCGTTCCGCTGACGGCTCCCGTAGAAGACGAGAGTCT
>JAQNCM010000432.1 GCA_029237615.1 Mucilaginibacter sp. | reverse complement strand
TATAAATTGTTTTAAATGCGCGGGCAATGCAGCAACCTGCGGATTGCCGAAATCATTAAAATGGCTCATTAATCACTAATGGTTTATAAGGAAACGTAAAACTAGGAAAATAAGTTTGATTGCTCCGGAATCAGATTAACCAGAAAATTTAAGAATGTCTGACAAATTTATTTATCCCGCTCTTTTCTAATCAATTAATACTGCAGCATACTCACAAAATAAATTCAGAGCTGTGAATTTTACTCAGTAATGCCTTTGTTATCTGAAGTTATTGGCAAGCCCTCTTCCAGCCTTTTTGGGCGCAGTACGTAATACAGGCCTGACAATGCCACCAGGAGTGATATTAAATAAAAGGAAATACTTAAAAATACCGCGAGGCCAACATTCATATTAAATACTCCTGAAAGAACCTTGAAAATATATTCGCGCGCGCCTGCTCCGCCTACTGTTATAGGTACTACCGCAGCCAATGCCGACAAAAGGAATGATAACAGGTAGGGCGCAAACTTGCCGTGAAAATCCTGCCCCATAAGCACACAGATGATAGCTATAACCTGGCACGACTGCACTAAAATTGCCTTTGCATGGCCCTTAAAAAAATGTTTGGTAAAATCCTTAAAAAAAACTTTTACAACAACGTAATAGATGATACTGCCAACAAGGAATATAGCCAGAGGAATGGCTATGTGAATTTCAATTTGCGGAATAAATATTTTTAATGCTACTATGATGAGCCCTATTGCCCAAAGGCCGCTAAGCCTGTCGAACAGGATGGCCCAAAATACTTTTTTTGTTGGGAAATGATAATTTTTATGCAGGAGATAAATTTTATAGCCATCGCCTCCAATACCGCCGGGTAGCAGCAGGTTGTAAAATATCCCTAACAGGTATAATCGAAAATTAAAACGGGGATTCAACTTTAGATCGATACACTTAAAAAAACTTAATAAACGCCATGAAGAAAATACCATAGAAAAGAAGTAGGCTACAACGCCTGCCAGCATCCACCAATAATTGGCGTGCAAAAGCCTGCCTTTAACCTCGCTGAACGGAACTTTGCTAAATACCCAATAAAGTAAAGCTGAAGTTACAGCTATCTTTAACACAGTTTTAACGACGTTCCAAAGGCGCTTCTTAGGGGTTTTGGGGCTGATCTCATCTTCAGCCTCATTGGCTATAGCATCTTCTATTTTTGTCATTTCAGGTGCAAAGCTAAGAAAAAGCAAAGATTAGTGAACCACTTAAAAGTTAAATAGGGTTAAAGAGCCGGCATGTTAAGCTATCAGCTTATTACCTTTGTTTCCATTTTTGTCAAGATGTCAAGAATTTTATCCAGCTTATCAATTTCAATTGAATTGAGTTTTTCGAGCAATTGTTCTATTTCTTTTTTTGCTTCCACATTGGTTTTAAAATCCGCGTCGGCATGTGCACGGTCGCGTTCATTCTGCCGGTTTTGTGCCATCATAATTATGGGAGCAGCATATGCGGCCTGGGTAGAAAAAAGCAGGTTTAACAAAATATAAGGATAAACGTCCCAATGATTTACAAAACCTATAACATTTAGCGTCATCCAGAGAACAACTATAACTGATTGAATGATAATGAAGCGCCATGATCCCATTCCGTTTGCTACGTTATCGGCAAGGCGCTGTCCAAATCCCAAAGAGTCGCGATGATGCTGATGCCATGTTTTGGTGTGTTCCATATTGTTTAATTAAAGTTTAAATTGTGTTTAAATATAATTTAAATAAAGATGCCGGCCGGATAAAATTATACAAATTCAAATTCGCTTAAACTTTAAATAGGAAATTGCGTAGAAACGTCTTCAAAATCTGGCAGTAAAACAATATAGTTGATAAACATATTTTTCACTTTTATGATAAACTTTTTAAGTTTACGTTTGAGGGATGATTTATTGGGAAAAATGGTTAGCTTAAACTGATTTATTGCACAACATTCAATCTTAAAATTGGTAAAAAATAAAAAGCAGTATGCATAATGAAATGATCCTGGAGACCATATCGGTCACCAAAAACTATTTTGGCGATAAGTCTTCGGGAGTTAATAACATAACCATATTTATCCCTAAAGGAAAAATAACGGCAATAGTGGGCGAAAGCGGAAGCGGTAAAACTACTTTGTTGAATTTGTTATATGGCCTATTGCAACCCGACTCTGGCGAAGTTTTTTTTAAGGAAGAGCGCATTTTAAAACGAGAGGAAAAATTACAGCCCGCCCATGCGGCAATGCGCCTGGTTACCCAAAATAACCAGGATATGGACCTGGCGGCAACTGTTTGGGATAGCGTGCGTTCCGGATTAAAAACAGAGGAATTGGGTAGTGAAACAGAAACCCAGCGGATTACCGAATCGTTGATTATGCTTGATATTTTGCCGCTTAAGGATCAGCCGTTTGGTAAACTGAGTGGCGGCGAAAAGCAACGCGTTACTATTGCCAAAGCGCTGATCAGCCGGCCTGAGGTAATTTTACTGGACGAGCCTTTTAACCAGGTTGATGCTACCTACCGCGAGGGGCTGCAGCACGACATAAGATTTATTGTAAAAGAATGGGGTACAACGATCGTACTGGTTTCGCATGATCCGGCCGAAATATTATCAATGGCTGATGAGCTTATCGTGCTTAAGGAGGGTGAGATAGTTGAAAACGGCAGCCCGGAAGAGCTCTATAATTCGCCGCAGTTGCTTTATACCGCTCAAATTTTAGCCAGTGGAAGCCAGTTGACTTCTTCAAAGGCAAAAAAAATAGGTATAAATACAAAAAGAGGTACCGTTGTTATTTTTTCGGAACAGGTAAAAATTATACGGAAGTTTAATAATAAATGGAAGGTTAAGCAGATTTTATTTAAAGGCTTTTACGAAGAGCTGATTATTGAATATGACGGCGTAATTTTAAGGGTAAACAATTATCAAAAAGGCAAATACAAAAGGGGAAGCCGGATAAGCATAAAAATTGAAAATTACCTGGAATTTGGCCGTTGGGAAAGCCCGGCAAGGTCGCTTCCAAAAGATTTGTAATTGGTTGATTGATTGATTGAGTGGTTCTTTTTATCGAAACATTGGTAATTCGGAACGCTTACACCTAATCAACCTAATCAACCTAATCAGCACTTACCAAAACAGCCTTTTCTTTCCGGTATTTCGCAAGGTTGATGAGGAGTACGCTTGTGAGTATAACAACCAGCCCCGCTATTTGTAAAAGTGAGATATTTTCATGTGCAAATACTACACCTAATATTACCGCAATTACCGGGTTAACATAGGCATAGGTGCTTACCTGTGTGGCGGGCCGAACCTGCAGCAGCCATACGTATGCGCTGAAGGCAGCAATAGATCCAAAAATTATAAGATAGATAAGCGCCAGCCAGCTATTTAGTTGTATTTGGTTCCAGTTAAGGTCCCTATATTCGTGATGTATAAAGCTCACCGGGATATACACTAACCCGGCTGCGATCATTTGCCAGGCAGTGTTTACCGAGGTGGAGCCCGTTGTATGTTTGTGCTTTGAATACAGAGAGCCTGCCGACCATGAGATGGTGCCTAAAATAAGTAACAGCATCCACGGTAATTTGGTTTGCGCTTGCGGATCTTTAAAGATCCCATTGATTTGCTCGCTGAATAACAGGATCACCCCCATAAAACCAATAATCAAGCCTAAAATGGTGGTTTTGAGCTTAAAATTTAATTTCCAGTTGGGCTTGTCGAGCAGTATGAACCAAATAGGGGCCGATGATACCAGTATAGCTACCATCGCGCTCGGCAATGTTTGCTCCGTCCAGATAACAATACCGTTTGCCACAAATAATAACAGTATGCCGGTTACGGCTGAGTATAAGATATCTTTTGCCACAAATATTTTTTCGCGTTTAATTACACACCATGCCATTAATAAAATTCCTGCCATGGTAAAACGCAAAGCGCCTAATATAAATGGGGGTAAACCGCCCTGTACGGCCATCCTGATAAAGAAATATGTTGATCCCCATACTATGTAAACAGTAGCAAACGCAATGATAACCAACAGGGGAGAGGTGCTTTTTCGTAAATTTAAAGGCATAGGATATTATTTTTCGGGTATTACTAATTGTTGTTGTTCTTTTACCGTTTCAAGCACAATGGTGGTACGTGTACTCAAAATATTTGGTATTTTGCTAAAACTGTTTCGCATAAGGCGCATCAGCGAAGCAGCATCGTAAGTGCGCACCTTTACCAGGTAACAATCGTCGCCTGCTATATGATGTACTTCCTGAACCTCAGGGATTTTTGCCAATTCGCGAGCGGTATCATTACATCCCGGCCCGTCAGCAGCTTTCATGAAGATAAAGGCCAGCATTTTTTGCTGTAACGCAAGGGGGTTTATGCGAATGGTGTTTTGCAGGATCACGTTTTTTTGCTCCAGCTTTTTTACGCGCTCCAGTATGCCCGAAGGTGCCATGCCCAGTTCACGGGCAAGGTCGGCGTTGGAGATGCGGGCGTTCTCTTGCATCAGTCGCAAAATGTGCAGGTCGGTTTTGTCCAATATGATTTCTGTTTCGTTAATCATGCTGTAAATATATAATATTATTGAATTATATTCAAGTAATTGTATTGTAAAATGAATTTAATTCAATTATAAGCGAATGGCCCGCAGGTAGGCGTAGTCCAAAAGAACGAAATTGAGTAAGGAAATGAATCTGAAATCGAAAACGGCGAAGTCCTCAACGAAGTTAATCCGACTTCCGAAATTATCAAATCTTAATGATCTTATCATTTTTGCCTCTTGCAGGTTTATGCTCTTCGGGCTTAGGGATATGTTTTACAATAAAGATGAGTGCATGGGCAATTACTTTCACTGCCTTTATAGAAAAATGCACAAACGGCTTCATTACTGTCCAGGTATCGTGCAATGTATCCAGTTTACTAACCGGTTTTTTTACCGGGCGTTGCCCGATACGCTTTGTAGTTTGAGTTGCCATGGCTGATGTTTTGATTACTTATTATTAAGCCTAAACCGTGCCAGTGTTGTGGGGAGGGAAGTCAAAAGTCAAAAGTCAAAAGTCAAAAAGTCAAAAGTCAAAAGTCAAAAGGACAAATCCGAAATGGAACATCCGACATCCGAAATCAAACAACCCTTTTCTTTAGGGTGATTACAGTGATTTCCGGCCATATGCCCAGGCGGCCGGAAAACGCCAGAAAGCCGAAGCCGCGGTTAACATACAGGTAACGGTTTTTTTCATTCACCAGGCCGGCCCAGTCCAAATACCGGTATTTTACCGGGCTCCATCTAAAGGCGGCTGTTTCTACCCCGAACTGTGCGCCATGCGTATGGCCGGCAAGTGTTAAATGGATCGTTGTAGGGTGGTACCTTACTTTTTCTTCCCAGTGGGTCGGGTCGTGTGAGAGGAGTATTTTAAAAGCGTCTTTATCCACACCCTGCAACGCCTCATCAAGGTCGCCGATCTGTATAAATCCGCGGCCCCAGTTTTGTACACCAATGAGCGAGATCTTTTGGTTATCCTTTTCTATTACAACGTTTTCATCAAGTAACAGGCGGTAGCCGAGTGTTTTATGGTGCCCTTTCAGTTTGTCGAGGTTGGCGTCTTTTTCAGCTTCACTGTCCCAATGAATGTAATCGCCATAATCATGGTTGCCAAGGATAGAAAATTGCCCGTAAGGCGCCTTCAACTGACTAAAGCGTTCGATATATGGCTCTATCTCCCAGGCGGCGTTGTTTACCAAATCTCCGGTAAAAACAAACAGGTCGCTTTTTTGCGCCTTGGCAAGATCGATTCCTCTTTGCACCGCTTCGGTATTATCAAAACTGCCGGAATGAATGTCGGATAGCTGGGTTATAGTAAAGCCGTCGAAAGCCGCAGGCAGGTCATCAAAATATAGGGTTTGTCGGTGAACCTTATAATCGTATTTGCCTTTTAACATGGCATAAAAGAAGCCTGCAAATGGCACTGCCGCAACTAATATAGCTGCTTCACTGATAAATTTACGACGGGCCGGGAAAAATGGTTCTGTAACTTTTTCTTTTGGTTTGGCAATATTATTTATGATCCCATAAAAAAATCGCCCGGTGTCCCCTAAAAATAAAACCAGTACGAAAAATATTTTAGTTACAAAAAAGGTGAGAAAAATACTCAGTACCCACTCGTGAAAAGGAGTCATGCCCCTGGCAGTACTGAAACTGCTCAAACCTCCAAAAAATAATACGGTTACACCAACAGAAACAAACAGGTATCCAAAAGTTACCAGCTGCCGCATCCGCATGGATTGCCAATCATTGGTAAAGGTCTTTAAGCCTGCGAAAACATACCAGTCAAAAAGCAGGCTGATGCCCGCGATGATTAAAAATATTTTTAAAAAGCCGCCTCCGTGCATGATTGGGATTAAAAGCCCGCAATTTAGAAAAGGAAAGGTAATTGGAGGGTAAAAATAATCTTTGAAGAATAAACAACCCATGGCATTGCTCCGTTGCCGATTTAAGTCGGGTATAAAAACTAAATTTTATTTTGTACTTTTAAATTTACTTTAAAAATTTCAACCAAACCTAATGGCCTTCGGACTATCCCCCAAATATATTCAAGACTTACGACTTGAGAGCCTCACGAAAGAACAATTTTTGGTACTGGCTATTGAAGCTGCAAAAAATCTCGACTGGAGTATTGGTTTTGAAAGTGAAACCGGTTTTATAGCCTATACACCATTTTCCATGAGCTCATGGAGCGAGGAAATAACAGTTAAGATTGAGGATGGGTATGCAACCATTAAAAGCGAATGTTCCGGCAACCAAATCTATGATTGGGGTAAAAATAAGCGGAATGTTGAAGCCATAATTTCAGATATTAATATATTTAAAGTTTCGGCTACACCTGAAGAGCTTGCCCGGCTATACGAGGAATTTAAACAAACTATAATATTAAAAGAAGAAAGGCAGGGTCAG
>JAQNCM010000429.1 GCA_029237615.1 Mucilaginibacter sp. | reverse complement strand
TATTATCGATTTTTTGAATTAATGAATTACTGATTCTATAAATCGTTAATTATTAATCTCTGATTCTTTATTTATTCTATAATTCAACAATTCATTAATTCAATATTAATTAAGTGAGTTGATATTCTGGCGTTGATACTATTTGTATTACGGTCGTTTTGATATCCGGAGAATTATTTATCTCGTCGGTAATTGTTTTATTTAAAGGGGGCTCCAGTATAAATGCTGCTATCTGCTCCTTTGTGGTATTTTTGGGAATGTCATGCAAAAACTTATCCCAGTCGGGCTGTGCCTGCACCCTCTTTATCACGTTTAACTGTTGTTTACGCACTGCAGCAAGGTAAGCTTCATCTTCGGGGTTGGCTTTACCGGTAAAGTCAATAACTCCGGCATTTAATATGGTCGAAGGAATCTTCATACGGTACATTAACGATGAGCTGTCGATCCAGCTTAGGCCACCGGGCCAGCCTGCAACATTTGGCGGGCGGAAGAGCACCTGCCCAAGTGTCCGCTGAAATTGCAGCAACACATCCGGGTTTTGGTAGCTGATATAAAACTGGCGGTTTAGTCCGGTCAATAATTCTACCGGTGATTTTACCAGGTTGCCAATGTTTTTATCGTCATAAAACCAATCCGACAGGAAAACGAATTCCAACAGAGGCTTTATCTCATAATTTGAATGATAAAACAGCTCCGCCATTGCATCGATATGAGCGTTATCCGGAACTTCGTTTACCAGGTAGCGGTATAATTTGGTGCTGATAAAAACGGCAGTTTGTTTGTTGGCTATTATCATATCGATGATATCCTCGCCGCAAAAATTGGCGGTATTGCCCATAAAGGTTTTTATGCCATCATCATGTGCTTTGAGCCTAAATGCATACTCGCCATTTTTTCCGTCATACGCCCAGCCTGTAAATGACCTGGCGGATTCCTTTACATCCTGTTCTGTATAATGACCGTGTCCCAATGTAAACAGCTCCATTAGCTCACGCGCAAAATTCTCATTTGGGTGACCTTTTTGATTTTGCTGGTTGTTTAAAAACTGCAGCATAGCCGGCGATTGTGAAACCTGCAGCAGCATAGTTTTAAAATTCCCCAGCGCATTGGCACGTTCAATATTATTTAGTTGCTGCTCGTAGTAAGCATTGCCAACGTTACAGGCAAAATGATTGTGCCAAAAAAGTGTCATTTTCTCGCGTAACTGCGTATCTGTTTCGCTAAGCTGTTTTATCCAGGCGTTATTTAAAGTTTTTTCCTGTTTGTTGCGATCTTCCTGGATCATCCTTTTTTGCTCATCCGTTTGATCTTTTGGATGATTGCGCAGGTCTATATTTTCGGTTAAAACAGTTATTGGCTCGTGTTTCTCTGAAGCCTTGAATAGTTTTCTAACCGCTTTTTTTACAGACCAGTTTTCATGATCATGCAGGTCATCAAAACGAATACCGAATCCGGCCCTTGCATAAAGATGTTTTAAATGCCTCGCGTTATTCATTTTGTTTTTTGGATGTAAGACTTTTTAATACGTAATTGGTTTAATTAATAATTACATACTTGTAATGTGTTTAATTTTAGTATTTGCTAGCAGAGTTGGTATTCGGGTGTCGATACCAATTCGATAGCAAGCGACTTAATATCAGTTGTTTGATTAATATTATTAATCAGCGTATTGTTTGGTTTGGGTTCCAATAAAAATTGGGCAATAGCTGCGTTTGACATGGTTTTTGGAATGTTCTGCAAAAATTGATTCCAGTCGGGCTGTGCCTGTACCCTGGTACTTACAAATTGCTGCTGGTTGCGCACGGTTGCTATGTAAGCCTCATCTTCAGGGTCAGCTTTGCCGGTAACGTCAATAAGTCCACCGTTTAATAAGGTGGAAGGTATTTTCAACCGGTACATCAGTGATGAACTGTCTATCCAGTTACGACCGCCTGGCCAACCCGCAACGTTTGGCGGATAAAACAATACCTGCCCCAGCACCCGCTGAAATTGCAATAACACTTCGGGTCGCTGGTAGGTGATGTAAAATTGCCTGTTCAATCCAACCAAAAACTCAACAGGTGATTTAACCAGGTTGCCGGTATTTTTGTCGTCATAAAACCAGTCAGACGTAAAAATATATTCCAGCAGGGGTTTTATTTCATAGTTGGCTTTGTAAAACACGTCGGCCATAGCATTTACATGAACCGGATCGGGGATTTCATTTACCAGGTATTTATAAAGCTTATTGCTGATATAATGCGCTGTTTCTTTTCGTTCCAGCAGCATGTTCATAATATCTTCGCCATTAAATGTTCCTGTTTTACCCATAAAGGTTTTTTGGCCATCATCATGAAGAAACTTACGGTTTACAAATGCTCCCGTAAGGTCAAAGCCATAACCGGTAAATGAACGGGCAGATTCTTTAACATCTGTTTCGGTATAATTGCCCCGACCAATGGTAAACAGCTCCATTAATTCCCTGGCGAAATTCTCGTTGGGGTGTCCTTTCCGGTTTTGCTGGTTATTTAAAAATTGCAACATGGCAGGTGCCTGGGCAACCTGCAGCAACAGCGTTTTAAAGCTCCCCAGGGCGTTTGCTCTTTGAATATTGTTCAGTTGCTGGGCAAACGCGGCGTTGATGGTGCGGCAGGCAAAATGATTGTGCCAAAAAAGGGTCATTTTTTCCTGTAATGGCGCGTTGGTTGTGCTCATTTTGTTTATCCATGCAAGGTTAAGGTCTTTTTCCTGCTGCCTTTGCTGTTGAATAAACATTTTTCTGGCCGGCACATCACCTTTCATAACAGCGCTGTAATCGGTGTTGCCCTGAACAACATTAATGGGTTCATCTGCACCAGCATTAAACAGCCCTTTTATCGCCTGTTTAACCGACATATTTTCGAGTGTTTTTAAATCTTCAAAGCGCATTCCAAAACCTGCGCGGGCATACAAATGCTTTACCTGTTTAATGTTGGTCATGATGTTGGTATGACATATTGGTTTGCTATAGGTTTAATGCGATTTTGTTATAAATGATTTGGCTTTTGAAAATGCGCGTTTTCTTAAATATATGAAATCTGACCGATTGGCAATTGAAAATCCAATGATATTAATATTTCGCGAAGCTTATTAAATCTATTAGTATATTCGGCCTGCCAAACCCTATAGACAATGATTAAACCTTTTGCAGTTTTAATGCTGGTTTCGTTTTGTGTGAATGCGCAAACTCAACCAGTTGTTCCGCCAACCCAGCCATTTGGAAAAATAGACAAAGCAGATCTTGAAATGAAAGCCTGCGATTTTGAAAAGGATGCCAATGCAGAGGTGCTCTTTGACAAAGGCTCCGTTTATTTTACACCTGATTATGACCTGGTTTTAGAGCGTCATGTACGTACTAAAATCTTTAATGACAAAGGAAATGATGAAGCCAATGTACGTATTGAATACTTTGGCGGCGACCGATCTGAATATATTACCGGTGTACAGGCACAAACCATCAACCTTAATAACGGAAACGTGGAAATTACCAGGGTTGATAAAAAATTGATTTATACCCAAACGGTTGACAAACTTCGCATGGCACTGGTCTTTTCATTTCCAAATGTAAAACCAGGATCGGTTGTTGAATTTAAATATACACTGACAGCTCAATCTGTAGCAGATTTTCCCGACTGGTATTTCCAGGCGCATATTCCGACAAGGTATAGCGAGTTCGCCACTGTTGTGCCCAACATTTTATATTATAAAAAACTAGAGATGGTGAATCATCCGTTTGTTAAAAATACGGATGAGGTACGGTCAATGGCTAATATTCCGTCACTTCATGACGAACCTTACATGAGTTCGCGAAAAGATAACCTGGATCGTATTTTATACCAGTTAGGTGGCATTAACGCAGGTGCGTCTTCAAAATCATTTTCAGATACCTGGACCAAGGTGGGTGAAGAGGAAATGGATTTTGAGGTTTTTGGGGGACAGTTAAAAAGGAAATTAGATGGTGAAGAGCTGATTTTGAGCAAAGCTAAAAGTATGAGCTCAAATGACGAAAAAATCGCTTACATCTTTAACGAGGTAAAAAGCAGGATGAAATGGGATGAGCATGACGAACGGTATACAAGTGATGGTACAGTAAAAGCATGGGAAAAAAAGATTGGCAATTCAACAGAAGTTAATTTGATTTTATACCATTTGCTTTTTAAAGCAGGGCTTAATGCATACCCTATGCTGGTAAGCACAAAAAAGAACGGGAAAGTAAATCCGGCATTTACAAGCAGGTACCAGTTTAACCGGACCGTAGCCTATATCCCTATTGATAGCAACAGGAATTACGTTTTGGATGCCACAGGCAAGTACAATATTTATAATGAAACACCGGCTTCGTTATTAAATGGATTTGGTTTTTATATGGATAAGGAAAACAAGAAATATGAACTTGTTTTTTTACAAAGAACCAGCCCGGTTAGGCAGGTAACCATGATTAACGCTGATATTAAACCTGATGGAAAAATAAGCGGAACAGCTCAGTTAAATAGCTTTAGTTATAACAGGATAAATGCAGTTACAAGGTATAAAACAGATGGTGAAAAAAAATATATTGATTATTTGAGAGACGACAACAATAATTTAAAAATCTCGTCGATTAAATTTGAAAATATGGAGGTGGATACGCTGCCACTCACTCAAAATATTAATTTCAGCCAGGAACTCACCGGATCAGATGAGAATTACATCTATTTTAATCCCAACCTGTTCACTTCACAGCACGATAATCCGTTTTTAAATGAAAACCGCTACACAACCATTGATTTCGGATACAAGGGAAATTATTTTATAAACGGGATCTACAAAGAACCTGCCGGTTATAAAATTGATGCAATGCCTAAAAATATAACTATGTCTATGCCTGATAAAAGCATGGTATTCAAGCGCATAGTAGCTGAACAGGATGGCTCCATCGTAGTGAGATATTCCATTGATTATAATAAATCGGTGTATTTTAAGGAAAACTATCCGGAGCTTCACGAATTTTTTAAGAAGATGCATGAGATGCTGAACGAACAGATCGTATTAAAAAAATCATAATTTATGTCAAAATACTTACTGTTCATAATTGCAGCGCTATCAATAATAGTTAACAAATCATACAGCCAGGATAAAGAGATTCCTAAAGATTTATACATAGCTGCCACTATTCCTGATTCACTGAAAGAGGATGCGAATTCAGTGGTAAGATACTTGGGCATTGAAGTAGATGTTAAAGGACCCGGCAAAAAGACAGTTAAATTTCATTCAATGGTGACTGTATTAAATGAAAAAGGAGATGACGAAGCTATAATGAAGTTGGGCTATAATAGAAAGTTTAACAGTGTGAGTGGTATTGAAATGCGGGTGTATAATGAAAAGGGCGAATTAATAAAAAAATATCACAAAAGTGACATGTACGATGGTGCTGATGGTGACAATGAAGCACTTATTACCGATGACAGGTTTTTGGAGGTAAAACACAGCATAGCAACATATCCTATAACTATTGAACAGCAATTTGAAGAAGACGCTAACAGCTTAATAGACCTTGGAAGCTGGCATATACAGGGAAGTGAACAATCAATTCAAAGTTCAAATTATCTGTTATCTATAGATAATTCCACAGGTTTTAGATTCCTCAATAAAAACACATCAATTAAACCTGTTATCACCCATACTTTGGATAATAAGACTGCATATTCGTGGAGGGTTTCCAATCTAAAGGCAATTAAACTCGAGAAAAACTCTTTATCATGGAGGATTTTACCGCGAATAGATTTTGCTGCAAATAGTTTTGAATATTATGGCATTCCTGGTAGTATTAATACCTGGCAAAATTACGGTAAATGGCAACGAACGCTTAATGCGGATGTTTGTACCTTAGATCCACCACGTGTTGATGAGATTCGAAAAATGACTGCAGATATAAAAACGGACAAAGAAAAAGCAAAGTTTTTATATAACTATTTGCAGCAAAATATGAGGTATGTATACGTTCAATTGGGCATAGGTGGTTTAAAACCCTTTCCAGCTATGTTCGTTGATCAAAAAAAATATGGGGATTGCAAAGCGCTGTCAAATTATATGGTTGCAATGCTTAAAGCGGTAAATATCCCTGCATATTACGCTAAAGTCAGGGCAGGGACAAATGAAGAGCCGAGTAATTTTTCCTTTCCATTTGATATGTCAAACCACATAATCGTTTGTATTCCTTTTAAAGGCGACACTACATGGCTTGAGTGTACGAATAATACACAACAATTTGGGAAACTGGGGTCCTTCACGGAAAATAGGAATGCGCTATTAATCACCGAAGACGGCGGTAAACTTGTCAATACCCCACGCAGTACCATGCAGGACAATCAGTTTAATGGTGAAGTGCATATTGCGTTGGATGAAGATGGAGGTGCAAAGGCGCAAATAAAAATGTTAGGAACCGGGGAGTATCGTGACGAATTTATTGGTTTGGCTTATGGGAAAACAGACAAGCAAAAAGAATATTTATTAAGAAGCTTAGAGATTAAGCAGCCATCAACATTTGATTTAACATCGGGCAAAGACATAGATGGCACAAAGGAATTTGACCTGGATTTAGAATTTGATAAATTTTGTGATATAAAAACCGGTGATAAACAATTTTATCGGCCTGGAGCATTTATGCTGTGGGATGAAACTATACCAGTTCTTGAAAAAAGGAAAAGCGATTATTATTTTGCCCACCCGTTACAAAAAGCATGTGTCACCACTATTGATCTGCCGCAGGGGTTTGAAGTTGAAACATTGCCTGTAAACCAAAGCTTAAAATTTACTTATGGCAACTACGAAGTAAAATATGTTTATGATGCTGCAAAAAACCAGGTGGTAAGTACCGCAAAGTTTAATTTAACTAATCACGTTATTCCCGCTGCCAAATACGCTGAGATGCAGCAATATTTAGACGCTGTAGCGAAAGCCCAAAATAAAAAGCTGGTAATACGGCGCAAGGCGTAAATTTGCCTGATGATATTCAGGCTTGATGAACGGAACATATTTCCTGATCCCGCGCTGGCTGAGGATGACGGGCTGTTAGCCGTTGGCGGCGACCTGTCGGTCAATCGTTTGCTGCTGGCTTATCAAAGTGGTATATTCCCCTGGTACAGCGATGATACCCCTATACTTTGGTATTCGCCTCACGAAAGATTTGTGTTATACCCGGAAGAATTAAGGGTATCGAAATCAATGCAAAAGATATTGCAGTCGAATAAATTTACCATAACAATAAATAAATGCTTTGACCAGGTGATTGCTGCCTGTTCTGTCGTTGCGCGAAACGGGCAGGATGGCACGTGGATAACAAAAGAAATGCAGGCTGCATATATTCATTTACATGCTAAAGGATATGCGCACTCAATAGAAGTTTGGAATCAGAATGATTTGGCGGGCGGTTTATATGGTGTAGGGGTTGGCAAAGTATTTTGTGGAGAAAGCATGTTTAGTCTGGAAAGTAACGCCTCAAAAAGCGCACTGATACATTTATGCGGTATGGGTTACAAGCTGATTGACTGCCAGATGCATACCAATCACCTGGAATCAATGGGTGCCCGAATGATCAGCCGGGAGGAATATATGAATGCTTTACGAAGTTAAGCGGTCTGAATTGTAACTTAGCGGAAAAAGTGAAGCCTTTTTCTTTGTCATCTGAATGAAATGAAGAGTCTTTTGCGCCGGAACACAGCGCGTTGCTTTAAGAGGAGATTCTTGACGATGCTGCCAATGACAGTTCCTATATTTAAATTATAATTTGGTAATCTCTTAACCTCAAATCGCCGATCAATAAAAATGGATATCAATAAAAAGGAGAGAATAATATTAGGGATAGATCCGGGTACTGTTGTGATGGGCTATGGCTTGATAAGGGAAACCGGGGCAAAAATAGAGCTGATAAGCCTGGGCGTGGTAAAGATGGAGAAAATTGATGACCACATGCTTAAGCTACAGCGTATTTTTGAAAAAACGGTTGCACTGATTGATAACTATCATCCAGATTGTTTAGCTATCGAGGCTCCGTTTTACGGTAAAAATATACAGGTAATGCTAAAGCTGGGCCGTGCGCAGGGGATGGCAATTGCTGCAGCTTTATCCCGCAATCTGGTAATAACAGAATATGCCCCGCGGAAGATCAAGCAATCCATAACCGGGAATGGAAATGCAGCAAAAGAACAGGTAGCAGCAATGCTCCAAACGCTATTAAGTTTTAAGGAAGCGCCTGATTTTTTAGATGCTACGGATGGACTGGCGGTAGCCGTTTGTCATTCTTTTCAGCGAATATCTACAAGTAAAAGTGGTAGTAAAAAGTCCTATTCAGGTTGGGACACTTTTGCCAAAGATAACATGAGCAGGGTGGCAGGGCTACCTAAAATAAAAAAATAACAAAGGCGGCGCGGATCAAATTAAAAAAGTACCATTTTTTGTATCAGGCTGTGTCAGCTTGAATCTTGGTGTTCGCGTAACAGGTTCATTTGCAGTATTTTCCTGCTTTTCCGTATCAAATGTTTTTTGTGTATCACGCGTTTCTGATACAAGATGTTGATTTAAAAGCTGAAAACTTCCAATAATTGCAGTGTTTGTGAATCCAGTATAACCAGCCGCCGATGGTTGACCGAAGGACGGGTTGCCTTATTCGGAGGTTTTTAATGCCTGGATTATTTTATCCGCAGTAGCTTCCAATTGTTCAGGCGTAAAACTTAATTTAGGTTTTGAAAAATTAAGGTCGCTTACGTTGTTCATCGGAATTAAATGAATATGGGCATGCGGCACTTCGAGCCCTATCACCGCTACTCCAACTTTTTTGCAGGGGATTGCCTTTTTTATAGCAGTTGCAATAATTTTAGCAAATATCTGCAGCCCTGTATAAGTTGTATCGTCCAAATCAAACAAATAGTCAACTTCTTTTTTGGGGATCACCAGCACATGACCCTCGGCCAACGGATTGATATCCAGGAAAGCCAAAAAGTCAATGCTTTCAGCTACTATATAAGCAGGGATCTCGCGGGATACTATTTTCGAAAAAATGGTCATTTTTAGTTGATTAAGTAAATTGTTGATCGGGTTGATTAAGTTAACTTCTTAAGTAAGGAAAATGTTTTACTGGTTACATTAAACAACAAATCGCTTAATCAGCCCAATCAGTAATTCATTACCTTGAAATTTCCAATATCTCAAATTCAATTTTCCCGGCCGGAACAGTTATTTCGATTTTTTCTCCAACCTTTTTGCCCAATAAGCCTTTGGCAATAGGCGAAGCTACCGATATCTTACCCGATTTAAGGTCGGCTTCGTTCTCTGATACCAACTGGTAGCTCATAACGCCACCATTTTTTATGTTTTTTATTTTAACAATTGATAAGGCAAGTACCTTAGACGTATCTATTTTTGATTCATCAAGCAAGCGGGCATTGGCCAGCATTTCGCCCATTTTAGCGATTTTAGCTTCATGCAGGCCCTGTGCTTCTTTAGCTGCATCGTATTCCGCATTTTCCGACAAATCGCCTTTATCCCGCGCCTCAGCTATTGCTTTACTAATGTTTGAACGGCCGCTGGTTTTTAACTCATGCAATTCTTTCTTTAAATTTTCTAAACCTTCTTTGGTATAATATGCTACCTCTGCCATAACGCACAATTTAATTTTATTACTAATTCAGTTTCTACTGCTTTGCCAAAAAAAAACCGCCCTCCTGTTTTGAGAAGGACGCAAGGACTTTAAAAGCAAACAAGACTATATGGGCGTTGCCTACATAGTCTTGTTTTGTATAGAACGAAGATAAGAGATTTAAGTTTTAAAAACCAAATTTTTTTAATGGTTCATGGCGTGGATACCGCCCTTGTTAAAAATCGCTGATCCGATACCAGCCCGTTTTGTCAAAATAAAACCATCATATATGATCTATGAACCGTGAACTAAAATATTCATAACTTTGCCTAATGATAATTGAAGTATTAAAATCCAAGCTTCATCGCGCCAGAGTAACACAGGCAGAATTGAATTACGTAGGCAGTATTACGATTGATGAGGATTTAATGGATGCGGCTAATATTATAGCTAACGAAAAGGTACAGATCGTTAATAATAATAATGGTGCACGTTTTGAAACCTATGTTATAAAGGGCGAACGTGGCACCGGCACCATATGTTTAAACGGGGCAACCGCCAGGCTGGCCCAGGTAGGCGATATTGTGATCATTATGTCATATGCCTACATGGAGATGGACGAGGCCCGCAATTACCAGCCAATATTGGTTTTCCCGGATGCAGATAATAAATTAATAAAGTAAATTAGCGCCGGCCTAACGCTTTTACTTAATGAAACTTCTTTTTACTGCAATCACAATCCTATTCGCGTCTTTTAGCTTTGCACAACGCCATAATGTTTATTTCTTAAAAAATAACGGCAAATATGTTGATGTCCGTGATAGCGCTGATTATATCAGGATGGTAAGTGAACCCGACACAGGTTCGGTGCTTTACAATGTTGCAGAATATTACTTAAACGGGAATAGGAAATTAATTGGAAAATCTTCAAAAATTGATCCACCAAGGTACGAGGGTCAGTGTGCATCTTTTTATAAAAATGGTACAAGGTCAAGACTTGATAATTATAAGGATGGCTTGAATATAGGAGATGAATATGAGTTTTATCCAAGCGGCAAACTTTACTTAGTAAGGGAATACCCCGATAATAACAATTTATACAATGATCTTAACGGTAATTACCTGATAAAGACTGAATACGATTCAGTGGGAACTGTAATGGTTGAAGACGGGAATGGGCACTGTAAAGAGTATGACGCCGAATTTAAAAATATAATCGAAGAAGGTAATTTAAAAAGCGGGAAGAGAGACGGAGTTTGGAAAGGTTATTTTAAGAATGTCCAAACAAACTTTACTGAAAATTACAAGAATGGAATACTCATTGACGGTACGGCCACATTTGCAGACGGTAAAACTGGTCTTTATACAAAATTCAGGGGCTCGTCTCCTCAATTTAAGAGTGGCCTGGATGCGTTTTACCGTTATCTTGGTAATCAAATAAATTATCCGACCGAAGAACGGAAAAAAAATATACAAGGAGTCGTCGCAATTACTTTTGTAGTGGAAAAAAATGGAAAAATTGCCGATATCAAGGTGGTGAAGTCTGTGAGCCCCGGAATAGACAATGAAGCTGTAAGGGTTATTGAAAATTCCCCTACCTGGGTTCCGGGGACAATGTTCGGGCAGACTGCAAGGGTGGTTTATAGTGTGCCTATAAATTTCGCACTCACTAATTGAAACAAGAATTTTTTACGTGTTGGGATAAGCGCTAAGACTCAATACCAAATGGAGATGGGCGTCAACATCGATGTGGTGACGAAGTTTATATACCATTTTTATTTTAACCTGTTGCTCACGCACAAGCTGGTCTAAAAAATTGGAATTATCTATATCCAACACCAAGCTGTTACCAACACCGGCAGTTATGTCTGTCCGTGAGGCTACCAGCACTTCATCGCTCCCATTAGCCTTTGACATGAAAATTTTTACAGAAACAAGGTTGCCGATATTAAAATCGGTAGGTTCCTTTGATTGCAGCTTTGCCGACACAATCCGTACCTCGCTTACTTTGTCAGCATTATTTCCGCCTTTGGTAAAATCCTGGTCCAAACTAGTAGCCATGCCGGTAACTTCAAGCTCAACACCAGGCTTGGAAGATCGTGGTATAACTACGGTGGTTGTGTAAGGAAAAGTTGATTTTACTACAGATTGTACCATCGCGCAGCTGCTTAGAACCACTACAAAAAGAATTAATAATAAAGGTTTTTTCATCTTAAATTATTAAAGCAAGTTACAACTTGAATATTACAACTACAATTTTAACAATATTACCTTAACATACAGGTAAAAAATGAAAACAATCTGTGACTTAATCGTTCTAAAAAGGAGTTAAAGCTTCCTGATATGCTTGAGTTTAAAGATGTGCATAAACCCTAAATCAATAATTCAAAAAAAAAGCGTTAAATGTTTTTTCAAACTGTATCTTTGCACCCCGACAAGAAGTACCGGATTGCGGAATGCATACACTCAATTTCGGAAGTTTAACGTTGGCATTTCGCATCAGGCTGTTCTTGAATAAAAAAGCCCATGCCCAAAGATAACTCCATAAAATCCGTTTTAATTATTGGTTCAGGTCCTATTATTATAGGCCAGGCCTGCGAATTTGATTATGCCGGCTCGCAAGCTGCACTCTCCTTAAAGGAAGAGGGTATTTCCGTATCGATCATCAATAGTAATCCTGCTACTATAATGACAGATAAGGTAATAGCCGATCATGTTTATCTTTTGCCTTTGACAAGCGATAGCATTGAAAAGATATTAAAAGAGCAGCAAATTGATGCAGTACTGCCTACAATGGGCGGCCAAACAGCGCTGAATCTTTGCATTGAAGTTGCGGAACGCGGAATATGGGAAAAATACGGTGTAAAGATTGTAGGGGTAGATTTAGCCGCAATCGAAAAAACCGAGAACCGGGAAGCCTTCCGCCAGCTGATGGTTGATATTGGAGTGGGTGTTGCTACCTCGAAAATTGCAAACTCGTTTTTAGAAGGTAAAGAGGCTGCACAATCAATAGGTTTTCCGCTGGTTATTCGCCCAAGCTATACGCTGGGTGGTAAAGGTGCCGGATTTGTACATAAAAAGGAAGATTTTGATGCCGCACTAAGTCGCGGTTTACAGGCATCGCCAACGCACGAGGTATTGGTTGAGCAGGCTGTTTTAGGCTGGAAGGAATATGAGCTTGAGCTGCTGCGCGACAATAACGACAACGTAATCATTATCTGCTCTATTGAGAACTTTGACCCGATGGGAATTCACACCGGCGACTCGATAACCGTTGCTCCGGCAATGACTTTGAGCGACCGCTGCTACCAGGACATGCGCAACCAGGCCATTCGCATGATGCGTGCTATCGGAAACTTTGCCGGTGGATGTAATGTGCAGTTCTCTGTAAACCCTGCCGATGAGGCTATTATTGCTATAGAAATTAACCCGCGTGTTTCACGCTCTTCGGCACTGGCTTCAAAAGCTACCGGCTATCCTATTGCCAAAATAGCGGCTAAACTGGCCATCGGTTATAACCTCGACGAAATAGAAAACCAGATCACTAAAACAACTTCGGCCTATTTTGAGCCTACGCTTGATTATGTGATCGTAAAGATACCACGCTGGAACTTTGATAAGTTTAAAGGCGCCAACAGGGAGCTTGGCCTTCAAATGAAATCAGTAGGCGAAGTGATGGGAATAGGCCGCAGCTTTATTGAGGCACTGCAAAAAGCTTGTCAGAGTTTGGAAATAGGTCGTGCAGGTTTGGGTGCCGATGGTCGCCAAAACCGTAACCTCGAAGATATTATGTACAGCCTGGAACATCCAAGCTGGGACAGGTTATTCCATATTTATGATGCCTTGAGTTTAGGCGTACCAATTGAATCGGTAAGAAAAGCTACAAAGATAGACCGCTGGTTTTTAAACCAGATAATGGAAGTGGTTAACCTGGAAAACGAATTGCGCCGCTATTCGCTGAATAATATTCCGGAAGATTTCTTTTTCCTGCTTAAACAGAAAGGATTTTCAGATACACAAATTGCTTACATATTAGGCAACGTGACGGAAGAGGATGTTTACCAGCGCCGTGTTACCCTGGGCATTCGCAGGGTGTATAAAATGGTTGATACCTGTGCTGCTGAATTCCCGGCTAAAACGCCTTATTATTATTCGACTTACGAAGGTGAAAACGAATCCATTGTATCTGACAAGAAAAAAATAATAGTATTGGGCTCGGGGCCCAACCGTATAGGACAAGGCATTGAGTTTGATTACAGCTGCGTACATGGCCTCCTCGCTGCAAAAGAATCAGGTTTCGAAGCGATCATGATCAATTGCAACCCGGAAACTGTTTCAACTGATTTCAATATGGCCGATAAGCTATATTTTGAACCGGTTTATTGGGAACATGTACGGGAGATCATCGATATGGAGAAACCGTATGGTGTGATCGTTCAACTTGGTGGACAAACGGCATTAAAAATGGCCGAAAAAATGCACGAGCATGGCATCAGGATCATAGGCACATCATTTAATGATATGGATATTGCCGAAGACCGCGGCCGCTTCTCTGATCTTTTGAAGGAGCTTGACATCCCTTATCCAAGATACGGGGTAGCTGAAAGCGCCGAAGAAGCCATTGAAGTAGCGCACCAGGTAGGTTACCCGGTACTGGTTCGCCCAAGCTATGTATTAGGCGGCCAGGGCATGAGTATTGTAATTAATGATGAAGATTTGGAGAAAGCGGTTGTTAGCCTGCTTAAAAACCTGCCGGGCAACCGTGTGTTAATTGATCATTTTTTGGACCGTGCATCCGAAGCCGAGTCTGACTCGATAAGCGATGGCGATGATGTGCATATAGTTGGTTTAATGGAACACATTGAGCCTGCGGGGATCCACTCGGGCGACTCTTACGCGGTATTGCCGCCGTTTAACCTGCCGGAGAATGTTATCCAAAAAATGGAAGAGCATAGCATTAAAATTGCCAGGGCGTTAAACGTACGCGGCTTGCTCAATATTCAGTTTGCGATTAAAA